>DXHG01000052.1 GCA_019113455.1 Candidatus Treponema faecavium
ACCGTGTTTATCGGCTATCCCATCTGGTGGGGCATTGCTGCATGGCCTGTCAATGGCTTTGTAGCGGCAAATGATTTTACAGGCAAAAATATTGTGCCGTTCTGCACTTCGCTGAGCTCCGGGCTTGGAGACAGCGGAAGTTTGCTTGCCGAAATGGCAGGGGAGGGAAACTGGTTTGCCGGGCACCGGTTCCAATCCGGCGCGTCTGAACAGGACGTGCTGGATTGGCTCTCCGAGCTGAAATAAGTCTTATTGATTATACATTAAAGCGGCTGCGGGCATATGTCCCGCAGATATTCAGATTGCAATACATGGTAATACAACAATGCAGAAACGAATTTTAGGAATAAACGGATTAGAGGTATCTGCGCTGGGCTTTAGCTGCATGGGTCTTTCTCATGCGTACGGTGCTCCTGCTGAAAAAAAATGAGGCTGTTCGCCTGATTCGGCTGGCAGTGGAAACCGGTTATACATTGCGCTTGAAATAGGTATAGAATGTTCCGGTCGAAACGCCGCAGGCCGCAGTGATTTCTTCAATAGACGTGTTGACGAGTCCTTTTTCACATACAATCTGTTTAGCCGCGTACATCAGTTTTCGCTTTGTCTCCAGCGCGGCAAGCTGGCGGTTTGTCATTTTATCTGCCATTGTGCGTGTCCTCTCTTTGTAAGTTGACAATATCATATTCACTGAATAAAAGTCAATGAATTTAGTTTGCTTTTTTCTGTTCGTTTGAGGAAACAGAATCGGAGGCGGCAGGCTGCGGTGCTTTCGATCTGCGGGGCAGGCATGTTTGTTTTCCGAGTGGGTTTTAGCCAGCAGCCGGAAAAACATAACATTTGCCGACGGCCGGTGAGACGCAGGCAAGTTATCTGTACGCTGACGTCAAGTTAACAGCGGATGACGGCAAGTTGACTGCGGGATACTGAAAGGCGGCTAATTTTTATTTGGCATGGGACTGTGCGACGTTTGCTTTAGCAGATTTGCAGAGCTTGTGCAGACTGTAAATAACGTTTTTGATTAAAAACGCTGAGCCGGCTGCTGCGCGCTGGCTGTAAAGCCGCCGCGGCAGCCGGTCGGTTTATACGCCGCTTTTTCCGTAGTTAGAAAGCACGCGGGCGGACGGATCCTGCACATTGCAGCCTGCCCAGCTGCTGTTCGGCATCCAGAATCCCGGAATCATCCGGTACTGCCCGGGGTAGAGGCGTTCAAAAATTTCCCGGTACAAAAGCGATTCAGGCGTAAACGGCCGCCCTTGTTCCGGATACTTGCAGTATTCCGCTTCAAGATCTTTTCCTGCATAGTGTTTTTCTGCATATGCTTTAAGATCATCAACCATGCTGTGCCCCACGGCGTCGCTGAATGCGGCTTTTTCCCGCCAGAGAATATCATCCGGGAGCCAGTTTCCGGTTTCAAACGCCTTGCGGAGCAGATACTTGCCGTGGCCGCTCTTATTCAGCTTCAGTTCTGGGTCAATAGAAAGCACATACGAGGCAAAGTCAAGATCGCCAAAGGGAACCCGCGCCTCAAGACTGTTGTCGGCAATGCAGCGGTCGGCGCGCAGCACGTCGTATGCGTACAGCTCACGTACGCGCTTTTGGCTTTCCTGCTCAAACGATTCCGCGTCGGGGGCAAAATCCGTATACTTGTACCCGAACAGCTCGTCAGACACTTCTCCCGTGAGCAGCACCCTGACGTCAGTATGCTCGTGAATATATCTGCACAAAAGATACATGCCGATGCTTGCCCTGATTGTCGTAATGTCGTATGTTGCCAGCGTGTTTATGACTTCCGGCAGCACTGCGAGCACGTCCGCTTCTGTCATGGTCACATTGGTGTGTTCCGAGCCGAGAAACGCCGCCGTGCGCTCGGCATATTTTGCGTCTATCGGGTCTTTGTCCATGCCGATGGAGAATGTGCGTATCGGTTTTGCCGATATGCGCGACGCAATTGAGCACACAAGAGAACTGTCAAGCCCGCCTGATAAGAGGAACGCAACGGGCGTGTCTGAATCAAGACGCTTTTTTACGGCGCAGATGAGCTTATTCTGAATATGTGCGGCTATTGCTTCGATACTGCCGCGCGTGTATGCTTTGACAGCCGCAATGTCCCGGTAGCACACAAACTGTCCGTCTTTGTAATAGTGCCCGGGAGGAAAGGGAATCACGTCGCGGCAGAACGGCACGAGCAGGCACGCTTCGCTTGCAAACGCGATATTGCCGTCCTTGTCATAGCCGTAAAAAAGCGGGCGTATGCCGATCGGGTCGCGCGCGGCGATAAAACCTTCGTCTGCGCTGTAGAGCACCGATGCGAATTCGGCGTCAAGAAGCGCGAACATGCGTTCGTGGTGTTTTTCGTAGAGGTAGAGCACCGTCTCGCAGTCTGAGTCGGAATGGAATACATAGCCTTCTGTTTCAAGCTGCGCGCGTATATCCCTGAACCCGTAGATTTCGCCGTTCGTGATGCTGTACATGCCGTTGTACGCAAACGGCTGCATTCCGCTTTCCTGGACGCCCATGATTGCAAGCCGCTGAAACGCGAGGTATACATCCTCTTCCGGTGTGAGAATACACTGCGCGTCGGGGCCCCGTCTCTGTGTTCTTTTAAGGAGCGTCGTAATCTGCGGCAGCCCGATTGCCTGTCCGTGATACGCAAATACTGTACACATATGCTTGCTCCTCAAACTGCAGCATAAAGCTGGTTGTATGGTTTCGATGCGTCAGCTTCGATGGCGATAAAGCCGCCGTGCAGGCAGCATTCCGCCGGAAGGGAGAACACTGAGGCAAAGTCGGCAACGATGGGGGCGAGCACCTGCGCTTTTTCTTCTTCCGTTACTGTGCGCCTGATAAGTTTTTCCGAAAGATTAAGCGGAGTCTTTTGCGTGCGCAGGTAAATCGTTCCGGCGTACATACCGCTGCCGCAGAAGTATCCGGTAATGTCTGCGTTTTCATCGCCGAGCCCGAGCACGATGATAACGCCGCCGGCGAGATACTCGCCGAGGAATGAGCCTGTTCTGCCGCCGATAACAAGAACACTCTTGTTGTCTTCGTACGCTTTCATGTGAACGCCTGCGCGGTAGCCTGCGTCGCCGCGGATATAGACGCGCCCGCCGCGCATCCCGTATGCGAGCGCGTCTCCGGCGGAGCCTTTTACGGCGAGGAGCCCGGCGTTCATCGTGTCTGCCGCCGCGTCCTGTACGTTGCCGTCAACGTATATGCTGCCGCCGTCAAGATAGGCGGCAATGGCGTTCCCCGGCGTTCCCTCAACATGCAGGACGCCGCCTTTCATGCCGCAGCCGATGTAGCGTTCCCCCATACAGCCGGTTACCGTTATTTCTTCGCCTGTGCGCTTTTTTACCGCGTCAAGCCCGTCTGTTCTGATGTCTATAAACTGCATACTGTTTTCTCCTGCCTATTCTCCCGCATAGCTGATGCCAAGTATTTCAAGTTCTTTTTGGTTAAGATCTACGCCGCGCAGCGCCATCCTGTTGCCGCGCAGCGCCTCGATGCTGTTGATTCCCATGCCGCCCATGATTTCCTTTATTTCGCGGGTCCATGCGCTGACCAGGTTTACGAGCCGCTTGGCACCCTGTTCGGGGTCAAGCCGCTTCGTGAGCTCCTTGTCCTGCGTCGCAAGCCCCCACGCGCATTTCCCCGTGTGGCAGGACGCGCAGATATGGCAGCCGAGCGCGCACAGGGCAGCCGTTCCAATGGAAACGGCGTCGGCGCCGAGCGCAATCGCTTTAACTGCGTCAGCCGAATTGCGTATGCCGCCTGCGGCGATAACGCTGATGCGGTCCCTGATTTTTTCTTCACGGAGCCGCTGGTCTACAGCCGCAACAGCAAGCTCAATCGGAATACCGACATTGTCGCGTATGCGCTTGGGCGCGGCTCCTGTTCCGCCTCTAAAGCCGTCGATTGAAATAATGTCCGCGCCGCTTCTGGCAATTCCCGAGGCGATAGGGGCAATGTTGTGTACAGCCGCCACTTTTACGATTACGGGTTTTGCATAGCCAGTCGCCTCTTTTATCGACATCACAAGCTGGGCAAGGTCTTCAATCGAATATATATCGTGGTGCGGCGCGGGGCTGATGGCGTCAAGGCCTTCGGGCACCATGCGCGTTTTCGATATGTCGCCGATGATTTTCTTTCCGGTCAGGTGTCCGCCGATTCCGGGCTTGGCGCCCTGGCCGATTTTTATTTCGATAGCCGCCGCCGCGTTGAGATATGTCTCATGCACGCCGAACCGGCCGGAGGCGACCTGCACGATGGTGTTCTTTTTGTATGCGTAGAGGCTTTCGTGCAGGCCGCCTTCGCCGGAATTCCAGTATGTGCCGAGCGCTTCTGCCGCCGCCGCGAGCGCCTTATGCACGTTCAGGCTGAGCGCGCCGTAGCTCATTGCGGAAAACAGTACCGGCGTTTTCAGCTCAAGATGCGGAGGCAGATTGTCTATAAGCTGTCCTTCATTGTCGCGCTGTATGTGCTCGGGCCGCTGGCCCAGGAATACGGCTGTTTCCATCGGTTCGCGCAGCGGATCGATAGACGGATTGGTAACCTGGCTTGCGTTGAGCAGCATTTTATCGAAATACACCGGCACGTTTTTTGCGGACGCACCCATCGATGACAGGAGTACGCCGCCGGTTTCTGCCTGCAAAAGAATCTCTTGTATGTCGTCTTCGCTGAAAACCGCGCTGCGTCTGAACCGGTTCTCGTCTTCGGTGATATAAATTGCTCCCGTCGGACAGCACGACACGCAGCGCTGGCAGTCAACGCACTTTTCGTGATGGAATACGAGCGCTTTGTCTTTTGCCGTGATTGCGCCGAATGAACATTCCCGCGCGCATCTGAGACAGGAGACGCAGGTGTTATCCGTCCTGATTCTGAATCGTTTCATTACTGTGCCCCCTTATCAAGCGTTACGATAACCGCCTCGCCGCCGCGCGGCGCCCAGACTCTGTCCGGATTTTCTTCAACGATACGGATTGCGGCTTCTTCTGAACTGAAATAGACCGTGCCGCCTTTTTCTGCCGCGACAAGGCTTCTGAGCTTGAGCCGGTCGTTCAGCGCCATCATGCCGCCGCTGAATCCGGCAAGAATCGAAAACGGGCCGGTGATAAGGAACGACGAAAACATTTTGCGCAAATAAGAAAGCCGTTTGCGCTCCTGTTCGTCTTTTATCGCGATTGTCGTCCAGAACGGTGCGGCAATTACAGCGGCACATTCGGTGAGCGTAAGCCCCTGTTTTCTTGTGAGATAATCGAGAATATAGGTGATAACCTCCGTGTCCGTAAGGAGATTGCAGGCGTAGCCGTACATCTCAACGGCGCGGCGGTTTGCGTCGTACGATGAGATTTCGCCGTTGTGTACGACCGTCATATCAAGCAACGAAAACGGATGGGAGCCCGCCCACCAGCCGGGCGTGTTTGTCGGATAGCGGCCGTGCGCCGTCCAGGAATAGCCTTCGTATTCCTCGATGCGGTAGAATTCCGCGACGTCTTCTGGATAGCCGACAGCTTTGAACACGCCCATATCTTTTCCGCAGGAAACGACATATGCCCCGCCGATCGTATCATTTATTCTGATTGTCGCTCTGGCTGTGTATTCATGCTCATCAAGCTGGCTGTCCTGCAAAAGGTGCGGAAGCGGCGTAACAAAGTAGCGCCAGATGAGCGGCGCGTCAGCAATCGCCGGTATCTGCCGCACCGGAATCTTTGACAGGTTGATAATGTCAAAACACTTATCCAGAAACCGTTCCGTTTCTTCGCGCGCGGTCTGCGAGTCGTAAAATACGTGCAGTGCGAAAAAATCCTTATATTGCGGGTAGATTCCGTACGCCGCGAATCCGCCGCCGAGCCCGTTTGACCGATTGTGCATGACGGCAATGCTTTTTTTTATTGCCTCTCCCGTGATGCGCTTGCCGTCGCGGCAGAATATGCCGCTGATTGCGCAGCCGGAACTGATTCTCACTTCTCCTTCTCGCTTCATGCTGTACCCTCACAAAATAAAAAAGGCGCACCAAGATCCTTCTTGGAACGCCTTTGTTCTCTGCCATATGTTTTACGCCATATGGCGGCTGTTTGTCAATTACAGCGGCTTAAGTATTTATGAAAAACATCCCAGCGCACGCCTTCGTTTGCGCCGCGGAATGGGAAACTGCCGGATATGCCGCCCTGCAGCTCAGAAATTGCTGACGGCCAGTGAGACACCGGCCAGCGAGCCGCCAGCCGATAGAGACTTATCGTTTCGCAGTAAAATGCTTGCACCAATCTGTCAAGTTTTAGGGCTGTGAAGTGACTCCAAAACTTGCGACTTTTCAGGCACAGTGCTGGAGGAGAGGATGGAGTCTGGGCCAGGAGAGGAACAACGCTTCTGAAGAAGAGATGCCTCTCCCGCTCCAGAAACAAATTACAGAGAATAAGAAAACAAGCCGCGCGCAAACGCCATCACCTGTAATGCAGTTTTAATAAAGATGCAGCAAAATAACTAAAGGCTCTTGACTCTTTTGTGCGGAATTTCTAATATACTTACAACAGCAAAGGCGCTGCAGATACTGATCTGCGGCGCCTTTTTCTTTTGGGAGGAAGTATGGATTTAGAAGATATTACACAGCTTTTGGCGGAATATGAAATCAAGTTTATCCGTCTTGCGTTCTGCGATATTTCAGGACGGCAGAAAAACATTGCAATCATGGCAGATGAGCTTGAGCACGCGGTAACGCACGGCGTTTCTTTTGACGCTTCCGCGATCAGGGGATTCCTGAATATCAATGAATCCGATTTGCTGCTTTTTCCGGATCTCAGCACCTTTTCGGTGCTCCCGTGGCGGCCAGCCGACCGGGCTGTCGCGCGGTTTTACTGCTTTATCACGTATCCCGACAGGCGGCCGTTTGAAGGAGACGGAAGACGGCTGCTTGCCGACATCGAGAAAAAAAGCGGCGGCGACGGATATTCGTTTCTTGTCGGCCCTGAGTGCGAGTTCTATCTCTTTGAGACAGACGACAAAGGAAACCCTGCGCTTGTGCCGTTTGACGAGGCCGGCTATTTTGATATGGCGCCGCTTGACCGGGGAGAGAATGTGCGGCGCGAGATATGTTTTGCGCTTGAGGATATGGGGCTTAAGCCTGAGCGGAGCCACCACGAGCACGGCCCCGGACAGAACGAGATAGATTTCCGCTGTTCGTCGCCGCTTAAGGCCGCTGATGACCTCATGACGTTTAAAACAGCCGTAAAGGCAATTGCACAGCAGCACGGGCTTTTCGCCTCGTTCCTTCCTAAACCGCTTAAAAACGAAAGCGGCAGCGGTCTGCATATCAAGCTCTCACTGTATGAGGATAACGAGAATCTGTTTGAAAAACAGGATTCCAAGGCGATGTCGTTTATGGCAGGCGTTCTGCGCCGGATGCGGGAAATGACTGCGTTTGCAAATCCGCTTGTGTCATCGTATGAGCGCTTCGGGCAGTTTGAAGCCCCGTCCGCTGTCTCGTGGAGTCATCAGAACCGCTCGACGCTTGTGCGGATACCGTACGCCGAAGGGCATGACTGCCGCATGGAAGTGCGGAGCCCCGACCCTGCCGCCAATCCGTATCTGCTGATTTCGCTGCTTATATCGGCGGGCATGTCAGGCATTGCAGACGGTCTTGCGGCGGAACCGGAGGCGACAGGAGATGTGCATTCGTTTCCGCCTTCAAAGCGGCTTCCGGCAAGTCTTGCCGAGGCGCTTGCGGAGGCAGGGCGCAGCGGGTTTGTACGGCAGGTGATTCCTGAACGGATTGTGAACGGCTACGTTGAAGACCGGGCTGCCGAAATTGCCGAGTATGACGCAAGCGGCGCGGATCATGACTGCCTGTTCAGGCGGTATTTACGCATAATATAGGACGTCGTGATGGAAACGGTACTTGTGGCCGCCGGCCGTGTCAGGTGCGTCGAAATACAGCGGCTGTTCTATCCCGGCAGATATGCGTTTGTGCGCGCTGAGAGCGAACGCGAAGCACGGATGCAGATTCTTGACCTTTCGCTGTCGCTCGTTATCGTAGACGGCGTGCCTGCAGGACGGGAGTCAAAAGACATCGCCGTGTTTGCGGCGTCTCAGGGCATTGACACGCTCCTTGTCGTTTCTGAAGAGGCAGCCGGTCATATGGCCGAAACGATGCTGAAGTACGGTGTCTATGTCGCCGCTTCCGGCAGCGAGAGCATATCAACGGCAGTCGGTGTGATATGCGTTGCCAAGGAGAAGATAAGAAAGACCGAGGAGAAAAACCGCAAGCTCCTTGGACGGCTCAAGAACGAGAAGCTGCTGACGGAAGCAAAATGCCTGCTCGCAGCCAAAAAAGGGCTCTGCGAGTCTGAAGCGCACAATTATATAGAAAAGAAAGCAATGAATTGCCGCATAAGTCTTTTGGACGCGGCAATGAACATTGTCAGTGAGTTATCATAGGAGGATAGTATGAACGTACCGGAAATGTTTGGTTCGATGGTCTTTAACGATCAGGTGATGCGGGAAATGCTGCCTAAAAAGGTGTACCAGTCGCTGAATCACACGATGATTGAAGGCAGGGCGCTTGACGAGGACGTTGCGGATATCGTTGCCGCCGCGATGAAAGAATGGGCGGTAAGCAAGGGCGCGACGCATTTTACGCACTGGTTTCAGCCGATGACGGGCATTACGGCAGAAAAGCACGACAGTTTTCTGACAGTTGACAAAGCAGGCTGCGTAATTATGGATTTTTCCGGAAAGGAACTGACAAAAGGAGAGCCTGACGCATCGAGTTTTCCCTCGGGCGGCCTGCGCGCGACGTTTGAAGCGCGCGGCTACACCGCGTGGGATCCGACAAGCTATGCCTTTATTAAAGACGATACGCTGTGTATTCCGACCGCGTTCTGTTCCTATACCGGCCAGATTCTCGACAAAAAGACGCCGCTTCTGCGGAGCATGGACGCGGTGAGCAATGAGGCCGTGCGCGCCCTTGCGCTCTTTGGCAAGCACGTCAAGCGGGTAAACGCGACGATAGGCGCGGAGCAGGAATATTTTCTTATAGATAAGAGCGATTACGCGAAGCGCCTCGACCTCAAACTGACCGGACGCACGCTCGTCGGCGCGGCGGCGGCAAAGGGACAGGAGATGGAAGACCATTACTTCGGTTCAATCCGCCCGCGGGTAAAAGCGTTTATGGCTGATCTTGACGAGGAGCTCTGGAAGCTTGGCATTACGGCAAAGACCGAGCACAATGAGGTAGCCCCGTGCCAGCATGAAATGGCGCCGATTTTTGACAACGCGAACAAGGCAACGGACGCGAACCAGCTCACGATGGAAATCATGAAGAAAGTTGCCGAGCGTCACGGCTTTGCGTGCCTGCTGCACGAAAAGCCGTTTGCCGGCATCAACGGTTCAGGCAAGCACAACAACTGGGCGCTGAGCACTGACACGGGAGAAAACCTCCTTGACCCGGGCAAAACACCTGAAGACAACGCACAGTTTCTGCTGTTTCTGACTGCCGTGATTAAGGCGGTTGATGAATACCAGGATTTGCTGCGGATCAGCGTGGCAAACGCGGGCAATGATCACCGTCTGGGAGCGAACGAGGCACCGCCTGCGATTGTATCGATGTTTGTCGGTGATAAACTCAATGCCATTATTGAGTCGATTGTCGAAGGAAAACCGTTCAAGGACAAGTCGTCTTCTTCGCACCTCGACATCGGGACAAGTGTGCTGCCAAAACTCGCGCTCGACAATTCAGACCGGAACCGGACAAGCCCGTTCGCGTTTACCGGCAATAAGTTTGAGTTCCGTATGCCGGGTTCGTCGTTCAATATCGCGTGCACAAACGTAATGCTGAACACCGCAGTTGCCGACGCGCTCAAAGATTTCTGCGATGAACTTGAAAGGGCTGCCGATTTTAACGCAGCGCTTAACGCTCTCATCAGGCGGGAGCTTGAACAGCACCGGAGGATTCTGTTTAACGGCAACGGCTACAGTAAGGAATGGGAACAGGAAGCCGAACGCAGGGGCCTCTCTAACTACAAGCGGACGCCCGATGCGCTTGTGCATTACTGCGATGAAAAGAATGTGGCGCTGTTCGGACGGCACAAGGTCTATACGCGGGAAGAAATGGAGTCGCGTCTGGAAATATCGCTTGACGAGTACCAGAAGGCGATTCATATCGAGGCGGTAACGATGAGCGAAATGCTCCGCCGCCAAATACTGCCTGCGTGCCTGCGCTTTTCTGCGGCGCTTGCTTCCGCCGTGCAGTGCAAGGAAGGTATCGGCGTGAGCGCGGTCGCTGACCGCGCGCTCTGCGCAAAAGTGAGCGCGCTCTGCGACGAACTGCTGCGAAAGATCGATGCGCTTGACTCGTGCGTTGCCCAAAGCCCCGCCGAAACGGAACAGGCAGCGTTTTACGCCGCGGATACGATTATCCCCGCGATGGAAGACGCCCGCAGGCTCAGCGACAGCCTTGAAACCTGCACGGACAAATCGTTCTGGCCGGTTCCGACGTATTCCGACATTTTGTTCTATACTTAAGTCACAGCCGGT
>DXHG01000053.1 GCA_019113455.1 Candidatus Treponema faecavium
GAAATGTGTCAACTCTCTTCGCGTGCCGCTTAACTGCGACATCTGCATTACCGGCTCGAACGCCGGGCTGCTGACCGGCGAGCTTGCAACCTGCCTGGGAGGACGCTATGCAGACGTACCTCGTCAACCTCCGGTTTGCCGATGAGCCGTCAAAGCAGTACCTTCGCGATCTTTTCAACAATTTGACTGGAGAAATGCCGTAATTTTAGAAAGGCGTGCAAATGATTGGCGGATGCTCATATGAAGCAATAAGACCCCGCGTCTCTAGCGCCTGCCGGAAGCGGTTGTGTGTACAAGGGGATTTGCTGAAAGAGAAGAAGTCTGGATGTGAATAATAGAAAGGAATGCTGAGATAAGTTCTTTTTGTTCTGTGACGGAAAGTTTTGACAGTTCGTTCAGCAGCGCCTGGCACTGCGCGGAGCAGCCGCCCTGCCCTGCTCCACCGTCTACGAGGTACTCGACGGTTACGCCAAGGCGCGCGGCGATGCGCACTGCCATATCAGCGGCAGGCATCACGGCGCGCGCGTCTATGTACGAAAGCAGCGTGCTGTAGTTTATGCCAAGTTCGCGGGAGAGTTCTTTTTTGTTTATGCGCTGCGCGTCAAGCTCCGCACGCAGCCGGTCTCGGAAGGTCATGATGTGGGGATGCGGTGGATTATTGTATTATTATATAGAAGAAATAATACGCATTACTGCTGCAATAATGCATTATACTGCCCGGCGATATGTTCCCATCGGTAGAGCCGCGTTCCGACGTCCTGCATATCACGCGCGATTTGCGGAAAGACGCTTTCCTGTTCGGTAAGCAGCGCAGCAAGCTTCGCCGTGGTTTTCCAGTACAGGCAGCGGTTTTCCGTTGTGGCGCGGTTATACACACAGTCAAACGCGAGCACCGGAAGACCAAGGCACATCGCTTCAACCAGCGAGGGGTTTGTGCCACCTGCGCTATGTCCATGTACATAGACTGCCGCATGTGAGCGCAGCCAGTTTATACGGTGCAGGTCATATATCGGATCAAGCAAATTGATGTTGGCACACTGCGAATATGTCTCTTTGAGTGCCCTGCCGTATGCCGAGTTTTCCCAGTTTCCTACAATAACCAGCGGAAAGTTTTCATATGCGGCAAACGCTTCAAGTATTATGTGTATATTGTTTTCAGGCTCAATGCGGCATACCGTGGCGGCATATTTCGTATGCGCAAAGGGATACAGAGCAAGCAGCGCATCATCTTCTGTCCGTTCCGCATGATCGCCGCCATAGGGAATCAGTACCGCGTCTGTTCCATAGGCAGTTTTAATGTAATCGGTGATGCCTTTGTTGTCTCCGATTACGGTATCGGAATACCGCACCGCCTGGCGTTCGCTCCAGCGCAAAAGCGCTTTCGCGTACCACTTCCACTTGTCCCGCTTCCATTCGAGTCCGTCGATATTGGTAATAATCCGGCCTTTGAAACGGCGGCGAATACGGGGAAGGAAGAGACAGCCTGACACGCCGAGGATGAGCATGACGTCGCAGTCAAGCGACCGGCGCATGCTTTCATAGTCGTACAGAATGCTTGAAACGCCGTTTGCCTCGCGATCAAGGTATACCAGCCGTGCACCTTTGTAAGTTTCAAGCCGCTGTTCATACTGCAGCCCGGAACAGAACACCGTATACTGCACGCCGTCCGGCGTGTAGTCGAGCAGATTGTCCACGAGCGACTCAAAGCCGCCGTAGCAGGAGGGCACGCCGACCGTGCCGATAATGGAAACGCGGATCATTGGAAATTTACTCAAAATATGAATGGCTTCCGAGAAAAGAAACGCTTTTACGGGATAAACTGGGGACTACAAAGGACAAAACCGGAGAGTTACAGAAGCTGTCAGATACTCGAATTTTTTTGCGCAGAATCCATCACCTGAAGATACAAGTGATTATAAAACTCAGCGCGCTTGTCTTTTGTATAGTGAAATGAATCCAGACGCCAATTAAGCGCCAGCCGTTTTAGTTCATTGGGATTCTCCATCAGAAAATCCAATCGCTCTGCAATTTTTCTTGCTGTCTCCGCATAGGTTGTTACCGGTACTTTTAATCCGGTAACGCCGTCCTGTACAATATCCGCCATTCCAAATAAATCAACCGTTACAACGGGCACCGACTGTTCCATTGCTTCCCATAAAACCGTCGGCGTCGCCTCATGCGCGGATGTAATCAGCAAAACGTGGCTTTCTGAAAGCAGTTTGCTTACCCCCCCCCTCGAGATTTTTCCCAGACACTGCATACCGACTAATCCGGAATCAGCAATTATTTTATCAAAACCGCAGGTGTCTCCTGCGATACTTACCCGCAGCTTGTTACTATTTTTCACCTGACGCACCGTATCCAGCAACAGATTCGGCATTTTCCGCGGAACACATGCACCTATCCACACGGCACGCAAAACCGGAACCGCATCATATTTCTTTTCAACAGTATCGGCAGGAAGAATATCGGAGTCCGTTATGCGCATCAGGTTTTCAGGAAACCACAGCAGGCGCTTCGGATGCAGGCGTTTTTCCATAATTTTCCGGTTTGATTGCGTTGCTGCAATTACAGCGGCAGAGCTCCGGGCAATTTTTTTTGCACGGAACTCAAAAAACTGCTGCAGCGTATTTAAAGCGCTTTTTAACATAACTAACCGGGCAGATCCGTCATAATAATGCCGTACCAATTCCTTATGTGCGTTTTCAAATCCGCCGGCCGGACCCCAGATATACGGCTTTTTGAGTTTATACAGATACCCCGGTTCATGCCAGCCGACAGGTCCCAAATAATGAATCACATCGATTTTATTGCAGTATTCACGTTTTATTTTTTTTATACAACAGTTTTCCCATTCATGAAACAAAACATAGCTGAACCATCCGGCAACTATTCCTTTCAGTTTTCTTTGAATGGAAAGCAGCAATTTCAGTTTCCAATTCTGCGGTACAAAAATAAATTCTACGTTGTCTATTTTCAGATGCTCAAACTCACTGAGATCATTCCATGCATATGAACAGGATTCCACCGCAACAAACAGACGGTGAAAACCAGCCATTTCTTTGACAAAGTTATATGCAACGGAAAATTCGCTGCCTTTTTCCGCAGAAAACCACCACGTATGTACTAAAATATTCATTTTACAGATTCCTCATAAGGGATCAGATTTCCCTTTTTCCCGTTGTGCACCGCTTTCCGTACAACAAGGCGGCTGGTTTTATCGAAATGATTTAAAAGCAGAACTTCTATAATCTTTTTATACATTAAAAGGTGAAACAAAAATTTATCCTTACCTTTCAAATATTCTGTATGCCGCAGCAAGTAATATCCATTACGGATGATATAGTAAAAACGAAACAGAGACCGGTATACAATGTTCAGTCCAAGACATTTCTCCATACGGTCTCCTAAATGATGGTGAATCACCACATCGGCAAGGCAATAGATATTCAATCCGCAAGAAAATGCCCGCCAGCACCATTCGTTGTCAACAAAGTCGATAAAAAAATCCTCTCGCATAAGTCCGCATTTTTGCAAAGCGGTTACGGGGATCAGCATGCCAGAAGAGATGGTGTGGGCCACTTTATATATATGTCCGCTTTCAGGTACAATCTTTTTTGTTTTGCCCTGCATAATCCCTGCATATTCGTTTTTAATCTCATCGTAGAATACAGGTGCAAGCGCAGCAATATGCTGCAGCGAGTTGTGTTCAGCAATAAAAAACATTTTCTGTATATAATCATCAGAAAAAACAGAATCTTGATCAGAAAGCAAAATCCATTCTGCCCCAAGCTCTACTGCCTTTTCGATTCCTCTGTTCTGTGCAAAGGCGATACCGTAGTTCTTATCTAGTTGAATAACTCGAATCTTTTGTGAATCAGCTAGATTTTGTATATCAAAACGCTCAGGGCTGTTTTTGATAAGTATAATAAAACTAACCTGCAATAAAAGTGATTCAAGACATATTCTAAGTTTTGAGAAATCCGGTTTAAACGTTACAACAATAGCAATAGTCATTTTTTCATTGTCAACATATCACTCTTAGAAATACAAAGGCTTAAAATTCACTTATAGATTGGCAGCAGCGCATAAGCATCAAGCTGCAAAGTTCGGGATAGTAATTCAAACTCGTAACTTCATTGATTATTTTTACTCATCAATGAATCTTTTACCATATATGTGTTACTAACAGGATATCTATTTTATTAAGTTATGTACATTTAGGTGTTTATTTTGTTTGTATAACCAAACATATGCTATCCATAGTGCCATAAATCCTGTCGGACCAATTAATAAAGGATTCGTTCCAGCAATAAAGAGATAAGCAAGATAAGATATTGCTAAAGAAAGATTCTCAAAGTTTTCGATTTTTCTTATTAGAAAGAATGGGCGTATATAAATACATACAATTAGAATTGAAAAAAATATTCCAAACATCCGAATCAATTCCAAGTAAGAAA
>DXHG01000054.1 GCA_019113455.1 Candidatus Treponema faecavium
GCTACATACTATATGGATAAAAAATGCCTGTCAACCAGCAAAAATATATAAACTGGCCTCAATAAACAAAAAAAGCCGCTGTTTAGTACAAACAGCGGCAAAATTATATTTGTTATATGCGTTTTTAATATGCTGTTATTGTCTGACGGCTATGCATCTGAAGACTCGGAATGTTCCTTCACAAACGAAAGTACCTGCGCGCTCTTGTCGTAGTGTACGCCGATCGTGTCGCCATCGCCAAACTTGCCCGCAAGTATTTCTTTTGCAAGAGGGTTTTCCAGATACTGCTGAATAGCGCGCTTCACAGGCCGCGCGCCAAACAGCGGATCATAACCAACCTGCGCAAGGAACTCCACCGCGTCATCGCTGACGGCAAGCCGCATCCTCCGGGACTCAAGACGGCGCGACGCGCGCTCAAGCTGATTGCGCACAATACCTGCAATGCATGTCTTATCAAGACGAGTAAACGTAATTGTTTCGTCAATGCGGTTCAGGAACTCCGGCCTGAACGTTTTTTTCAGCAGCGCATCTATCTGCGGCTTAATCGCAGACAGCTTTTCTGCGGTATCTGCCTCAAGTATCAAATCAGAACCGAGGTTGCTGGTCATGATGATTATCGTGTTCTTAAAATCAACTACTCTGCCCTGCCCGTCCGTAAGGCGGCCATCGTCAAGCACCTGAAGCAGAACATTAAACACATCGGGATGCGCTTTTTCAATTTCATCAAACAGCACCACGCTGTACGGGCGGCGGCGCACCGCTTCTGTCAGCTGCCCGCCTTCATCGTAACCGACATACCCCGGCGGCGCGCCGATAAGGCGGCTTACAGAAAACTTTTCCATATACTCGCTCATATCAATACGCGTCAACGCTTTTTCGTCATTGAACAAAAAATCCGCAAGCGTCTTTGCCAGTTCAGTCTTGCCGACACCCGTAGGACCAATAAACAAAAAGCTGCCTAACGGGCGGTTCTCATCAGAAAGACCAGCGCGGTTTCTGCGGATTGCATCCGCCACCACGCTCACCGCCTCGTCTTGCCCGATAACACGCTTATGCAGCACTGTTTCAAGCTCAAGATACTTTTGTTTTTCGCTTGCAAGCATTTTACTTACCGGAATACCGGTCCACGCCGATACAATACGCGCAATATCTTCTTCGGACACTTCCTGGCGCAAAAGCGACGGACGTGATTCGGCGTCTCCGCTGTGCTTTTCGGCGCGTTCGGCCGCAGCGGCAAGCTGCTTTTCTACTTCGGGAATGCGTCCATACCGTATCTCCGCAGCTTTATTGAGATTTCCCTCGCGCGTGTATTTTGTCTCTTCTACGCGCAGCTGTTCAAGCTCTTCTTTGAGCCTGCGGCTCTCATCAATTTCTTTCTTCTCGTTTTCCCACTGCAACTTCATGGCATCGCGCTGAGAAGAAAACTCTGACAGCTCTTTTTCCAGCTTTGCCAGCCGTTCAACTGACGCCGGATCATCCTCTTTTGATAACGCCTGTTTTTCTATCGAAAGCTGTAAAATACGCCGCTCAACCTGATCAAGTTCCGTAGGCTGGCTTTCAATTTCCATTTTGAGTCGGCTTGCAGCCTCATCAACAAGATCAATCGCCTTATCCGGCAAAAACCTGTTTGTAATGTACCGGTTAGAAAGCACTGCCGCAGCAACAAGCGCATCATCACGAATACGTACGCCGTGGTGCACTTCATACTTTTCTTTAAGTCCGCGTAGTATCGCAATACTGTCTTCTACGGACGGTTCCGCGCAATACACCTGTTGAAACCGCCGCTCAAGCGCGGGATCTTTTTCTATATACTTGCGGTACTCATCAAGCGTTGTCGCGCCGATGGCACGCAGCTCACCGCGGGCAAGCGCGGGTTTAAGCAAATTAGACGCATCCATCGAACCTTCGCTTGCGCCTGCGCCGACAAGCGTATGCAGCTCGTCTATAAAAAGAATAATGCGTCCTTCCGATTTCTGTACTTCAGAAATAACGGCCTTTAACCGCTCTTCAAATTCGCCGCGGAATTTAGCTCCCGCAACAAGCGCGCCTAAATCAAGAGAAAGCAGACGCTTGTCTTTTAAGCTCTCAGGAACGTCTCCGCTGACAATACGCCGCGCAAGACCTTCGACAATCGCCGTTTTTCCGACGCCCGGTTCACCGATAAGCACAGGATTATTCTTTGTCCGGCGGCTCAACACCTGCATAACACGCCGAATTTCTTCGTCCCTGCCAATTACCGGATCGATTTTTTCCTGCCTCGCCAACGCGGTCAAGTCACGGCAGTATTTTTCTAATGACTGCATTGTCGCCTCGGGATCCTGATTTGTTACCCGCTGATTGCCGCGCACCGATTTTAATGCAGACAAGATAGCATTGCGGTTTATGCCGCGCTTGGAAAGCAACTCGCCGCACCTTCCGTCGGAACCGGCAATGGCAATAAACACATGTTCCGTAGACAGATATTCATCCTTTAATGCGGCTGCTTCCTGTTCTGCTTTTGCCAGAATCTTTTGAGCTTCAGACGATAAGCTGATCTGCACATTTCCGGTAACACGCGGATACGTATCCACCAGTTCCAGCGTATCATTGATAAGCTGCTGAACCGGTATGCCGATACGCTCCACTAACGGCGGTATAACACCGTCTTTTTGCTGCAACAAGGCCAATAATATATGCGGTGTGCCGATTTCGCTGTGATCTTTTTGCTGTGCAATGACGCTCGCAGACTGCAAAGCGTCCTGCATCTTTACTGTAAACTGTTCATAATTCATACCATGAAAATAATACCGGAATATAAAAAAGGCAAGATTTTTTTATGTATCTACTATAATAAAGTACACGTCTCTATATTTTAGTCGCCGCTGTAGATAGCATGTTCACAGAATACATTCTTCAAAAGCAAATGATCCAGACATTCTATGTCTTTGCCGTGTTTCCGGTACACCCGTATTTCACCGGAACCGGAAGCACCGGCAAGCACCTGAATAAGAGAGGCAGAATCAAGTGTTTCATAATTATAGACGCACATACTGTCAGCCGGTGCAAAAATGTCAATATCAAAAATCATTTGCTTCTGGTGCAGCGTACACATCCAATGCAGCTGATTATTTACCGGCACAAAATTTAATACAACATTTTTCTTTGATTTGCGCGACACCATCTGTATCACGACATCATGACTGTCATAAGAAAAACAACACTGTGCAGTTTTATCCGCAAGACCTGACAATGAAAAAAAAGCATTGTGATACTGTTTTCTTGATACTTGATTTTCCAGCACGGTGCTTGACAATGTAATAAACGGAACATACGACTGCATACCGAAAAACCGCTGGGCAAATCCCGCCTCAGCCTGTTCCGTTACAGAAAAAGAGCGTCCATTATAAAGAACATGACCGGATACACGCAGTTTATTGCCCCAGGAATCACATACAGTCCGGCGGTAACCATGCGCCTTTTTTATCGAAGATTCTACCGTATAAGAAATATTCCACGCAAATCCGCCTGCTCCTGATTCTTCAGGAGCATACGGCAGCTGTTTTTCCTCTTTCATCAATATCGACCCGGAAAAACGGTTCGGAGAAAGGCTCATCCATGCAGGCGGTTCTTCCGTGCGGCAGGAGAGCGTCGCTTCTTTATTATCGAATACAAGAGCGGAAAGCGGGAAAAAAGCATACACTTGCGAGTTATTTTGCCCGTAACAGCCGGCCCGTAGCAATACATACGACACCGGCTGCAGTTCAGTCTGTTTTTCAGCATCGCGGAATACCTGTTCAACAGTATGGTTGCCAAACGAAACAGTAGCCGCATCCATATTTGAGCGCAGCGCATACAATTCTACAAAAAACGTTTTACGCCCGCCGTTTACATCATCACAACCGCAAAAAATAAAACGCTGCCGGTCAAATCCTTTTTTTCTGGCAAATTTCTTCAGCAATGCAGATATATATCGAACAGAATTCTGTTGAATCGGCATACAATACACAATCCTTTACGCGCATACTCAAATTAAAAAAAACAACTCATGACTTGTGACATATCCTGTTTTTCGGCAGGAAAATTATGATTTAAGAACTCAAAACATTCTACAGCTGTCTTTTGAACATGTTCGTACCAAATGGTATATAATTCACCATTCAGTGTTCCGGGATATGGCGCACCTTGTATATCGGAAACTAATCGGCGCAACATTACAACACAATCATGCAGCTGTTCTTCCATAATATTACCCTGCCCCTTTTATACATATTATACAGACAAACGAACGATACTGCCCTGCGGTTTTTCTGCTTCACCGCATAAAACAGTCCGTACTGCTCTATTTCCAAGATTTTGCCCTATGCGCTCCGCCGCAGCATACATATCAGCCGCAGACACGGCAAGCACATCCGCAAGCCGCTGCTCCTGCATCTCATTTGTCATACCGTACAGCGCCCGTATAAAACCGGTAAAGCCTCTGCCTGAAGGAGACCGCGGCTGCACAAGGCGGCTGTAACATCCTGCAATAGTCCGCTCAAGCATTTCCGCACTCAGTATCTCTTTTTGAACAGACTGGAGACACGAGGAAAATATATCAAGAGAACGCAGCGGTTTAGGATCGCGATATGTCGAAAACGAAAATACCTCAGCCAGACTGTCCGCGCTGGCAAATACGCCGTAAGCGCCGCCGACAGTCCTGATTTGTTCCCACAAAAGCGTTGTTCCAAGCCAATGCGCAAGAACATATTCCGCAGCAGACTCCGCCGTACCAAAGCGGCTTGACTGTGCGGCAAGCGAAGCAAAGCCCGTCTGCGACGGCAGAATAACGGATTCTGTATCACTAAAAGAATCCTCACCCGCAAGCAGCAGCAGCGGCTGTAAATCAGCAGCAGACATATCGTGCGGCGGCACAGGAGCATGAAGACCGCAGTTTGCCGCAAACCGCTCAAGCAGCGGATACGCCGCAGCCATATCCTTTTTACCGGCAGTAATATGCAGCACACAGCCGGCATCAAGCAACTGCTGACGAAGCCGATCAAACGAAGCTCCCAATACAGCCATATCCATGCCGCACAGACTTCTTGCCGTATATACCTGCGAAAGCCCGTTCCAGATTTCATCAACAGCCGCATCAAGCGATAAACGGCATACAGCGCGCGAAAGCGCATACTCATGCCCCGCCGGTATCACCGATGCATCCAAGTCATTGCGGAACTCGGTAACCAAATCCTGCAGGCGCGCAGTATCGGTAAAATGCGCATGAAGCATATACTCTGCGGCAAGGTCAAGCGCCTGCGGCAGCTTATCCGCAACCGTTTTGAACCGCAGAAAAAGCCAGCGGCGGCCGACAAGCAGTTCTTTGTCTTCTGCTCCCCGTAATTCCTCAGGCACAGCTGACGCCGTATACACGCTTGCTCCCATGCCGCCTGTATACAGCGCCGTCTGCAGCGCGCTTTCTGCCCATGAAACGGCGCCGTATCCGGCATTAGTCAGCGCAGAAGCAAACGCTGGCAGCAACGGCAAGTCAGTAATTGCTGCGGTATCGGCGGGAAACGCAATATCTGCATATATAATGCCGTTTGCCGCTTCCTCGCTTGTATACAGCGGAACACCGCCGCTGATCAGCGTCTTTGTAACGGTAATGCGGTCAATCTCTGCCGGCAGTTCAGACGGTCTGACATGCGGTATCAGCCGGCATAACTGCTCGGAATCAGGCTGTTCCTGATATGCGGTAAGCGCGCGAATATCAGCGGCAGCCCGATCCTTTGTTGTCTGTGCGAGCACGTTTTCAGCAAGCTGCTGTTCCCGTTCCGCGCGCTGCGCCGCATACGATTCATCAGGATATACAATCACCAGAGAACGCTGCGTATTGTCAAGCAGCAGCCGCTTAATCAGGCTGCATACATATCCGCGGTCTGCCGCAATGCGCGCCTTCAGTTCGGCAAACGGCTCTGAAATATACAGGCTTTGATACGGCGGACAGCCATGCAGCCAGCCGCGCAGCGAACGGCGCATCAGCGTAAGAGAGTACGGCCCGCCGCTGCGCTTAACTTCTCGGTGTTCAATTTCTGCCCCCATGAGCGCTGCCTCTATAACGGTATCGTCAATACCATCGCGGCACAAAGACTCAAGCGCAGATAAAATAACTTTTTCTACCGCATGAGACTTTTCCTGCGGAACACCGCGCAGCCCGACAGTAAAAAACATTTCGCGCAGCGAACTGTCAACGCCCGTATTAGGCGCAATATCCTCTCCCAGGCCTGACTCAAGCAGTACCCGCACCAACGGGGAACCGTCGTTTCCAACCAGTACATCAGAAAGGAATCCGCACGCCATGTGTTCCGCCGTATCAAACGAATCGCCTAAACGCCAGTTAAGCGTAACGGTGCAGCCCTTTTCATCGGCGCCGTCCTGTCCGCAGGCAGGAGCGGGATACGTGTATACGCGCGGAGCCGCAAACCGCGGCGCTTTAGGAATCTCAGGCGCAGGCGGCATATTCGCCGTATCTTTCATCCGCGATAAAAAATGCGTATCTATAAAATCAAGCTGTTCTTTTGTGCCAATATTCCCATACAGAAACACGCGGCAGTTTTGGGGAGCATAATATCGCGCGTGAAATTCGCGCAGCTCCTCATGCGTGAGCAATGGAATCTCTGCGGGATCTCCTCCGGAATCAAACATATACGGCGTATCTTCAAACAAACTGTACACCGATGCGTCAGCCGCAATATTCTCAAAACTGGAGTAGCATCCTTTCATTTCGTTATATACAACGCCCTGTATCACAGGCGTGTCGCCGTCAAACTCCAGCCGGTGCGCTTCCTGTAAAAAACACTGCCGCGTCAAAAGCGGAAAAAACACGGCGTCGCCATATACCGACATAAGATTAAAATAATCGGTGCGCGACAGAGAACTTGCCGGAAAAACCGTTTTATCCGGAAACGTCATCGCGTTCAAAAACGTTTTGATACTCTGATTTACCAGCCGCACAAACGGGTCTTTCAGCGGAAACCGGCTCGAACCATTGAGCACGGAATGTTCCAAAATGTGAGCCGCTCCGCGGGAATTCGCCGCCGGTGTTTTAAAGGCAAACGCGAATAAATTCTCAGCATCATCCGTACGCAGATGAAACACTTCAAGTCCTGTCCGGTCATGGCGAAGCCACACGCCTGACGCCTCGTACTCGGTCAACGGTACAATTTTCAAAACAGAAAAGCCGTTATATACTTCGTGTTCCGATAAATCCGCTGCTGCCACCATAATGAAATACTATATCACAAAACACAAAAAAACAAAACGGCTTTATACATATATATCATCCGTTCTGTTTTTGATGAATAACCTGCCTTCTTCCCACGCGCGGCGCAGCACGCCAAAAAAATCAATCGTAACGCGGTCGCAGTCTTTTTTGCGCATCGGGCGGCGCAGCCGTTCTTCTTCAAGAATATAGGCGCTCCTGCCCTTTGATACGTTATTCAATATCTTATCGCGGAAACTGTCCGGTTTACCGGCAATCAGATACGCTATATCTTCATTGCTCATCTTGTGCAGATGCTGCTGAATAAATTTATTATCGGCGTTAACCGCATCGTCAATCGTAAACAGCCGTTCGCGGATATCGCTGCCAAGCTCAGGGTCCTGTTCGGCAAGGCAGTCCAGGATGCTCTGCTCGGCAGACGGCGGCATACGTTTTAATATTTCAGACAGCGCGTTTCGTCCGTCCATCGTATCGGCGGCGGCAGTATTGACCGCGAGCACCTTTTCATGCATTGCCTGATCCACCCCTCTAAGCATTTCGGGAGAAACAGAACTCATTTTAGCTAAACGATAGACCGTTTCTTTTTTATCCTCAGGCTTCATGCGGTTTATCACGCCTGCAGCAAGCGCCGGTTTCAGGCGCGACAGCACAAGCGCCCTGATTCCGGGAGACTCGTCATGCAAAAGATAAAACACGCGGTCACTGTCCATCTCCTGTAAATACTCAAACGGCACGCCGTCTGCAAACGGCACCGCTTTTTGCAGCATCTCACCGGCCTTTTCCGTTCCATACGCTTTTTCAAGGATCGTGCGGGCAGTTTCTACCCCGCCGCCTTCGCGGGAACGCTTTAAGAGCGTCTGAAATTCCGCCAAGATAACAGCTGCCTCATCAGGGTCAACCCGCCTGATTGACGCTATCTCGGGAATAATGCGCTCCGTCTGCTCCGGAGACAGATGAGAAATAACCTTTGCCGCTTCATCGGTGCCGATCAGCAGCAGAAATTTCGCGACGCGCCGGTAATTGCTGTCTTTGCCGGCAGCGCCGTCTTCCGCATTGGCAGCGGCGGGAACTTTAAGCAGTCCGGCCGTTATCCTGCTGTCAGATTCGGAAAGCGGCGTGCCGTGCTGTGTTTCAGCCTGCGCCGCTGCTTGTCTTCCCGCACGCGCCGGCGGGTTTTCCATATCGGAATGTTCCGGCTTATTACCTGCCGCGCGCCGGTATGCCCTGATCCTCGTGTTATTAAGCTCCATAAAACCTGCCTGAACTACCGCTGCAGAAGCGGAACATACGGCGCGTTCTTTGCGACTGATTTATACGCAGGCCGGATTATTTTTCCGTTATTCGCCAGTTCTTCAATGCGGTGCGCCGACCATCCGGCAAGGCGCGCAGCGGCGAACAGCGGCGTATATAATTCTTCCGGCAGATTCAGCATACGATACAGAAAACCGGAATAGAAATCGATATTGGCGCTTACCCCTTTATATATCTTTCTCGTCTCGCTGATTACCTGCGGCGCAAGCTCTTCAACTTTCTTGTACAGCCCATACTCTTTTTGCGAGCCTTTTTCTTCCGCAAGCCGGTCGGTAAAACTGCGCAGAATCAGCGCGCGCGGGTCAGACAGCGAATACACCGCGTGCCCCATGCCGTACACCAGGCCGCTGCGGTCAAATGCTTCTTTATTCAGCAGTTTTTTAATATAACTGCGAATTTCATCATCATCGGTCCAGTCTGAAATATGCTGCTCCATATCGTCAAACATTTTGACGACTTTTATATTCGCGCCTCCATGACGGGGACCTTTTAACGAACACAGCGACGCCACCATCGCCGAATACGTATCGGTGCCGGACGATGTAACAACATGATTGGTAAACGTCGAATTGTTTCCGCCGCCATGCTCCGCGTGGAGCACAAGCGCCACGTCAAGTATCATCGCTTCAAGCGGCGTAAACGAAGAATCGGGCCGCAGCATATACAAAATATTCTGCGCCAATGAATAATCAGAGCGCGGCGCGTGTATAATGAGGCTCTGCTTTTTATAGTAATACGCATATGACTGAAAACCGTACACCATCATGCTGGGGAACCGCGCAATAAGGCTCAGGCACTGCTTGATTACATTGGGAATGGAAATGTCCTCAGGCCGCTCGTCATACGTATACAGCGTCAGCACGCTTGTCGCCAGAGAGTTCATCATGTCGCGGCTGGGAGCGCTCATAATCGTATCGCGCAGAAACGCATCCGGCAGCGATATATACGACGCAATAACCTGCTTAAACGAATCAAGCTCTGCAGACGTCGGCAGATGCCCGAACATCAGCAGAAAGCACACTTCTTCAAAACCGAACCGCTTTTCGCCGACAAAACCTTTGACAATATCGCGCACATCGATGCCGCGGTAAAACAGCCTGCCGTCGCACGGCACCACATCGCCGTCTTCTATAACATAGGAGATAATTTCAGAAATTTCTGTCAGGCCCGCAAGCACACCTTTGCCGCTTATATCGCGCAGTCCGCGTTTTACTTCATACTTTGTATACAGTTCCGTATCGATTTTGCTGCACGCAACCGCATAGCCGCTGTATTCTGCTATCTTCTCCTCAAGTACATCGGCTGACAGCGGCGATACGGACGGCTGCATTTCAGGCACCTCTCGCGCGCGCTCGGGCATCTGCATATCACTCATGAAACATCCTCCTTAAATGCCAGTTTAATTACATCTTCCATCCGTGCGACAGGATGAAACGATAGGCCTTTTTTTACGCGTTCAGGAATATCATCAAGATCCCGCACATTCGACTGCGGTATGATAATATGCTTGATTTTATTGCGTTTCGCAGCGACTGTTTTTTCCCGCAGGCCGCCGATAGGCAGCACCTGTCCGGTAAGAGATAATTCTCCCGTCATCGCGAGCGCCGGAACAATCGGTTTGTTCATCAGCAGCGACAGCAGCGCCGTTGCCATTGTGATGCCTGCCGACGGGCCGTCTTTGGGAACAGCGCCCTCAGGCAAGTGCAGATGTATCGTGTTGCGGTCAAACCATTCAGGCTCTTTTACACGCCGGTCAACAATATACCGCTTAACCCAGCTGAGCGCGATAGATGCAGATTCTTTCATCACATCGCCCATCTGTCCGGTAAGCGTAAACCCTTCTTTTCCCAAAATCGGAACCGTCTCTATAAGCAGCGTGTCTCCACCCATTGACGTCCAGGCAAGACCAATCGCCGTTCCGGGCACGTCCGCTTTTTTTATCTCCGATTCGTCAAATACCGGCTTGCCCAGATACTGTGCCACATCCGAATCGGTAATTTTAATTTTCTTTCCCAATAAGTCTTTCAGCTCTGCATCCGGTTTGCCGTCTTTTTGCCCGCCGTCTTTTTCACCAGGCGCCAGCATCGACGTTATCAGCTTGCGGTGTATCTTATCAAGGCTCTTTTCATAATTGCGCACACCAGCCTCGCGCGCGTACGACTCTGCAATCAGGCGCAGCGCCTTATCAGTATACTTTACCTGATTTTTCTTTAATCCGTTTTTAACCAGATTCTTAGGAATCAGATACTTCTTTGCAATCAGTATCTTTTCCTGATCGATATAGCCGGAAAGCGTAATAATCTCCGCGCGGTCAATCAGCGGCTCGGGAATCGAATCAAGCGTATTCGCCGTCAAAATAAAAAAGATATTCGATATGTCAAACGGCAGATCAAGGTAGTTGTCGCGGAAATTGACGTTCTGTTCCGGATCCAGCACCTCAAGCAGCGCGCTTGACGGGTCGCCCTGATAACTGCTGCCCATCTTGTCTACCTCGTCGATCATAAACACCGGAGAGCGCGTCTTGACGATTTTAAGCCCCTGCAGTATTTTGCCCGGCATTGCGCCGATATAGGTACGCCGGTGCCCTTTAATTTCGGCTTCGTCGCGCATACCGCCCACAGAAAACCGAAAGAACGGCTTATTCATCGCGTGCGCAATAGAACGGCCCACGCTCGTTTTTCCTACGCCGGGCGGCCCCACCAGAAGCAGTATCGCGCCCTTGTTGTCCTTGCGCAGTTTGCGCACCGCCAGATATTCCACAATGCGCTTTTTTACATCGTCAAGACCGTAATGGTCCGCCTCCAGCCGCGCCTTGGCTTCCGCAAGGTCGTAATCTTCCTGCGTCTCGTCATTCCACGGCAAATTTGCTATCAGGTCAAGATAATTATGCGACACAATAAATTCGCTTGAGTTCGGATCCATCAGCGCAAACTTTTCAAGCTCACTGTCAACGGTTTCTTTGATTTCTCCGCTAAACTGCAGCGCGTCGATCTTTTCTTTAAACTTCTGATAGTCGGAGCTTTTTGCATCGGTAGTCATGCCGAGCTCTTCTTTTATCGCTTTCAGCTCCTCTTTGAGGAAATACTCGCGCTGCTGCTTTTCGATATGTTCGTTGAGCTCATTCTGAATCTTTTTCTGTATGCGCAGCAGCTCCTGCTCTTTTTTGATATACACCAGCACCTGTTCCATGCGCTGGCGCACATTCATCATTTCAAGCACCTTCTGCTGTTCGTGCCGGTCAATATTCAAAATGGATGCGATAAAATCGGCTATCTTTCCGGGATGATCGATGTTGATCATGTTAAGCCGCATTTCTTCGGAAAACAGCGGATTATTTTCGGATACCTCTTTCATCTCGCTGATAAGCGCGCGCGTGAGCGCCTTTACTTCTATTGTATCGTCTTCTTCGTCTTCCAGGTACTCAACCGCTGCGGCCATCGGCAGCCGTTCGTTGAGTACCTTTTTTATACGGAAGCGCTTTATCGTTGAAATAAAGATATTAACCCCGCCGTCAGGCAGGTTTATCTTTTTCATAATCCGCGCGACGGTGCCAACCGTGCATAAACTGCTCGCCGTTACCGTCTCTGTATCATCCTGTACCATCACAATGCCGATAAATCCGTCGCCGTTATACGCACGTTCCACCACTTTCGTATCATCGGAATCATTTATCATCATCGGCGTAAATATGCCGGGGAATATCGGGCGCCCTGAAAGCGAAATCAGAAACAGCCGATCAGGAAGCGTCTGCTCAATTGGGATAATGGTTGCCTCGCCGTCTTCTTTAGCCGTTTTAGTATCCTGCCCGTACCGTTCGCGGTCCGGTTCCTGCCCGGCAGCGTGCTGTTCCTGTGTATCTGCCTGCTCCGCTGACGGAGCCTCGTCATGTATATCTAATTCATCGTCTTTGGCCATATGTTACCTCACTTACATATAATATGAGCAATTTTCACGGAAAAAGCAAATTTTTACTTACTGCCAATGGCGTCTGAAACAAGCTGTACGTTATTATACAACAGAAAACAGTATTTGAAAATAGAAGAAACTGCGTCTCCTGCACGGGCATTTGCGCTGCACTCTGCGTGTGCGGCGCTAAACCTGCAGTTCACTGCAGGGATATTCTGCGTGTGCGCTGACGCAAGCTTTTTTCTTTCTTATGGTAAACGTGCCGCCGTCTATATAGACACCGCCGCCGTCCTGTCCGCCAAAGCCGTTTTCGCTTACATAGACAGCCGTGCCTACAGACTTCTTAAAACTGTCTATAATATTCTGCGTAAGAATAAACGCCGTTTCGCCGTTTTCTTCCATTATATAGTATGGCATATAAATGGTAAAAAACACCAGACACAGATGTTTTTGCAGCTTACCGCTGTGAGAGCTTTTGTTGTGTGTTTTCTTTCTTATTATCTGTAATTTCTTTTTTGGGAAGAATAAAAACATCTGCTTCAGAAACGGACGCAAGACCGCACAGCAAGCCCCAGCAGTTTGTCTCAAATTCTCCGATGGCAACAAGTTTCTCATTGGGAAACTAAAAAAAATTTGCCGATGGCAAAATTTACCTTTGCCATTTATCCGGTAAGAATTTTGCCATCGGCCAGCGAGACATTTGCAATCGGCAAACTTTTACTTTGCCGACGGCAAACAAAAAACTTGCCGTCGGCAAGTGCGCCGCTGGCCATCGGCAAAATTCATGTCTGATAAATGGCAAATAAAAATTTTGCCATCGGCAAATGGACTTGCCGTTCCGCAGCACACTGCGAATACAGCGCCGTCTGTGCAGCGTAAATGCCGCTGTCCTGGTTTGCCGGCGCGCTTACTTGATTTTTCTGACAATTTGTGGTGATATTGTTCACTGTGTGTTGCGGAGCGAAAGCCGCGGCTGCTTTCGCATGTATGCGGGGTGGAGAAAATGAAAGATTTTGATACACAGAATAAATATAACGCCGAACGCTGGTATGCGGTTGTGGATATCGTGCTGTGTCTGTTTTTGATGGGAATGTATTTGTTTATTGCATATCCGTCGTTCAGACGTATTGATATTGTGTCTCTCGTGGGCCTTGGCGTGTGCATCGTGTGCTTTGTGGTGTTTATCATCAAAACGGACTGGTGGCCGCTTTTGGTGCTGCCGCATTACTGCTTTGCGCTGTGGATGGCGTTTTTTGGCAATGTTGAACTGTCTGCGCTGTCCGTGCTTGCCGCCGCGGGGCTTGCGCTGGTGCGGGGATTTTTCCGCGAGCACTGGATGCCGAAAGTGTTTGTCGGCATCGGGGTGTATCTGGCGTTTGTCATATCGCAGATACGTTTTTCGATAATCACGATGTTCAGCACGCTCGCGTGTTCTATCTTTTTGTGCGGTATCCTCGTGGTGCTTGTACTGGAAATGCGCAGGTCAGTGCGGGACATGCTGCCGCCCGAGATCCGCGTGCCGGCAAAGGCGGAAACACAATCCGAGATTTTCCTTGCCGATTATGAACTGAGCCAGCGTGATTTATATGCGCTGTATGCGGTGCTGCACGGACAGACGTATCCCGTTATCGGCGATAAACTGTACTGTTCCACGTCAACGATAAAGCAGATTATGCGCCGGATTTATCAGCAGTTCGGTGTTTCTGACCGTTCTCATTTTGTGGAGCTGCTGTCGCAGTATAAGATAGTGCCGCCTGAGTGGTATCGTGTGCCCGAGGAATTCTCAAGTCCTGTACAGCCGGCTGCTGCACAGACTGACAGCGCCGATTGACTTTTTTTTTCGGTTCTGATATAGTCTGTATATCGGGCGCTTAGCTCAGCTGGGAGAGCGTTTGGTTTACACCCAAAATGTCGGGAGTTCGATCCTCTCAGCGCCCATGCGATTTACTCCTTATATATTGCGGTAGAATGCATCGTCTGAATTCAGCTGTGTCTGTTCAAGCGATGCATTTTTTATTTGTTTTCAGGAAATGTATATGAAGGTGCTTGTAATAGACGCGCAGGGCGGAGGCATAGGCAGGCAGCTTGTCGCTGCGATTAAGGAACAGCTGCCTGATGCGGCAGTAACGGCTGTCGGGACAAATGCCGCAGCTACTGCCGCCATGCTGAAAGCGGGCGCTGACCGCGCGGCAACCGGAGAAAATGCGGTTGCGGTAAACAGCAGGCAGGCAGATGTTATTGTCGGACCGATTGGCATCGTGATTGCGGACGCGCTGTTTGGTGAGATTACGCCGCGTATGGCGCTGGCTGTTGCGCAGAGCCCTGCAAAACGGCTGCTGATTCCGGTAAACCACTGCGGCAATATTGTCGTCGGCATACATAATCTGAATATAGGCGGTCTGATTCAGGACGTACTGCACGAGCTGCAAAAATCATAAGTGCGCGGCACCGCTGCCGCTCTGCCGTTTTTGCAAATCGTGCTTGACTTTGTGTTCCGGTATCGGGTATAAGTATGTGCGGCGGCATGAAGCCGCCGGTACTGGTGCAGACGCATCAGTGTTGGCAGTGCGTTTACTGTCGATTACTTTATGATTGCAGTGTATGCTTAAGAAAGCACACGAATCCTCTGACGGGGATTGGTGTGCTTTATTTTTTTCAGGAGCGAATATGAAAAAAAATGCTGCCTTGTCTGTACGTACCGTCCTGCGCTTGTGCGCATATGCCGCTGCAGCCGTGCTGCTGTGCGCCTGCGGCGGCCGTCCTGAACGGGAGACGGCTGCGGCGCGGGAGAGCGTCGTGATTGCCATTGGCACCGAGCCGGAAACGCTTGATCCGACACGCGGCTGGGGGCACGGGAACTCACCGATTGTGCAGAGCACGCTGGTGCGCTATACTGCGGCGCTTGAGTTTGAAAACGATCTGGCGCGCGAATACGGGCTTTCTGATGACGGTCTGGTATGGACGTTCACTATCCGAGACGACGCGTATTTTTCCGACGGTGAAAAAGTAACCGCCGCCGACGTCGCATTCACGCTTGAGACCGCGAAAGCGGCGCAGAGCGCGGTTGATTTAAGTTACATGGAAAGCGCCCGTGCGGTAAACGACACGACTGTCGTGATTACGTTGACTGAACCGACTTCCGTGTTTCTTAACACGCTTGCGTCTGTCGGCATTGTGCCTGAGCACGCGTATTCCGAAAACTACGGCCGGTATCCTGTCGGGTCAGGACCCTATAAATTTGTTGAATGGCGGCCGCAGGAGCAGCTTGTGTTTGAAGCGAATGAACGGTATTACGGCGAACTTCCTGCTATTAAGCGGGTGGTTATTGTGTTTATGGCGGAAGACGCCGCGCTTG
>DXHG01000055.1 GCA_019113455.1 Candidatus Treponema faecavium
ACAGTTTTGCGAAAGCAAAACTGTGAGCGCAAGCTATTGCTTGCGCCCAGGTTCCGGGCTTGCTTCGCTGCCTAGCGTCAGCTCCGCAAGCTGCCAAGTTTTGAGCTGCGCTCAAAACTTGCGACTATAAACCCACAGTGCTGGAAGGATGAGGGGGTTCGGGGGAGAAGGGACCCCGCCTCTGAAGAAGAGGTTCCCTTCTCCCCCGAAAACAACTTACAGAGAATAGAAGAGAGAAAAGCACGCCCCCAGCCGCGCAGGCTGACAAAAACAAGCCCGCGGGGCACCCGCAAAGAAAAACACCCGCGCGCATCCTACCAAAGACAATTATTTTATGGTATAACTACTGCGGAGGCTGTATTTCCATGAGATTAAAGAATAAACTTGTTATTGTCGTGCTTTCTGTGGCGCTGCTGCCGTTTATCGGCGGCATGTTTTTTCTCTACTATACAATACGCGATGATCTGCGGCAGACGGGAACCGCGGTGGCGGTAAAGTACGCCGATACTGTCGTGCAGGGCATCAGCAGTTACTTTAACTCATGGATGATGACGTCGGAAGTGATGAGCCGCTTTCCTGCGGTGCAGAACAAGCAGTGGCTTTCCGTCGATGTGATATGCGACCGCATCGCGCGCGAACACGACGATGTTACAAGTTTTGTGATGGCGAATCTCGACGGCACGTACTGGTACAGCAATGCGTCCGGCAATCCGGCGCAGGGCTACATTATCACGCAGAACGATGCGGACCCCGCTGCTGCGCCGAAAAATATCTCAAACCTTTCGTATTATAAGGCGCTCATCAGCGACAACCGCACCGGAACCGATATGCGCTATGTGTCGGAGCCGTTTATGTCGCTTGTGGACGACACCAAAATGTTCGCCATCGCATCAACGGTCTTTGACGCGGACAATAAACTTACAGGCCTTATCGGCTGCACGATTACGGCAAGCTCGCTCAATAACGAATACGCGCGCCTTTTGGCAGATTTTGAAGCAAACTTCGGCCGCGACGCGGTGCTTATCGTTACCAGCGGCGCTGACCAGCTCGTAACGCGCTATGAGTTTAACCGCGAATACGGCAGATTTATCGATTCCGCGATAACAAGCGCCGATCTGGTGTCCCGCTCGGCGCTGCCTGCGGCGGTGCAGGATGCAATCAGGACAGCGGAAAGCGGCGGGAACGCGCAAACGTCGTTTGACTGGGACGGAAAGCCGTATTTTATGACGAGAACGCCGCTTGAAAACGCCGACTACGCCGTCTATCTGCTTGTGCCGGAGTCGGTGCTGTTCACCACGGCGGCGCACGTGCGCAATGTGGCGGTGTGGATTGGCTTTGCAATCGCCGCCGTCGTGATTATCGCAACGTTTATTATCGGCAGCGGCATCAGCCGTTCGCTCGTGCGCACCGCGGCGGCGCTCCGCGACATATCGGAAGGTTCAGGCGATCTTACCGTGCGCCTTGAAACAAAGAACGGCGATGAAGTAGGAGACATGAGCCGCTTTTTCAACAAGTTTATAGAAACGCTTCACTCGATGATTGCCAAGATACAGCAGGAATCAGCCGCGATGGGCAGCGTGTCGTCTGATTTGGCCGTGCGCACGTCTGCGATTCAAAACGATATACAGCAGATATCGGAAAACGTTACCGACTTGAACTTCAAGACGGAAGAACAGAGCGCGTCGGCAACGGAAACGGCAAGCACAATCGAGCAGATAACGAAAAACATAGAGAGCCTTAAAAACCAGATAGAAAACCAGTCTTCCGCCGTAACGCAGTCGTCAGCCGCAATTCAGCAGATGGTATCGAATATCAACGCCATTTCGTCAAGCCTCGACAAGGCTGCCGGCGGCTTTAAGGAACTTAAACACGCGACGGACAACGGCAAGCAGAGCATCAACACCGTGCAGGACATGGTTACGAACGTGTCGGGACAGTCGGCAAACCTGCTTGAAACGAACGAGATTATCAACTCCATCGCGAGCCAGACGAATCTGCTTGCAATGAACGCGGCAATCGAGGCGGCGCACGCCGGAGACGCAGGCAAAGGCTTTTCTGTTGTTGCAGACGAGATACGCAAACTTGCCGAGGACTCCGCATCTCAGTCAAAAGTCATCGCAGAAGAACTGCAGAGCATCGTTTCCAATATCGAGTCTATCGTAGGAGCAACGACGCAGGCGGAAACGGCGTTTGATACGATCGTATCGCAGATTGCGGCGTCAAGCGATCTTATTGAGCAGATAAGTTTTGCGATGAAAGAACAGAACGAAGGAAGCAAGCAAGTGCTTGAGGCGCTCGAAAATATCCGCGATATTACTGTTGAGATACGCGACGGTTCCGTTGAAATGAACGAAGGCACGTCGGTAATTCTGCGCGAAATGACGCGCCTTACCGATCTCTCGCAGCAGGTGCAGGAAAACGCGCACCATATTGCGCAGGCGATAGAGGAAATCAGCGGCTCTATTGAAGAAATCGGTCATGATTCCGAACAGAACAACGGTTCTGTTACGGAGCTTACAAAGCTCACCAGCAAGTTTAAGCTCTGAGCGCTCAGGGCGGCGCGCAGTATGCCGCTCTCTGCGCGGCGGCTGTTCGCGTGTAATTTATCCGCGCGTGTATGGTTTATTTATAGTAGGTTTTTCTTGAATAAAATCTACTATAATATATGCTGCGGACTTGCAGAAACCAGCCGCAGCGGAGGTGATATGAAAGGCGGAACGAAAGCGCTGCTTGCTGTGTGTGTTATTGCCGCTGCCGTAGGTATCGGCATCTATGCGTCTTTTGCCAATACGTACAACCGCATAGTGGCGCTTGAAGAAACAGTTGAAAGCCAGTGGGGGCAGGTGCAGAACGTGTATCAGCGCCGGCTTGACCTGATTCCTAATCTCGTAGAAACAGTGCGGGCAGCGGCGGCGCACGAAGAAGATGTCTTTACCGAAATTGCCGAAGCGCGAAGCCGCGCCGGAGGCGTTGTTACGCTTTCTGCGGATGCGCTTGACGATCCGCAGGCGTTCGCGCGCTTTCAGCAGGCGCAGGGCGCGCTCTCATCGGCATTGCAGCGCCTCCTGTCAGTAAGTGAAAACTATCCAGAGCTGCGCGCAAATGAGAACTTTCTTGCACTGCAGGATCAGCTTGAAGGCACGGAAAACAGAATATCCGTGGAACGCCGCCGCTTTAACGAAGCCGTGCGCGAGTACAACACGTATATCAGGCAGTTTCCCCGCGTCATAATCGCGAAAACCGCAGGCTTTAACGAAAAGCAATACTTTTCCGCTGATGATGAAGCGGCGCGGGCACCCGCGGTTTCATTTGAGTAACGGCAAACGGAGCGGCAGTATGAAAACCGATACGCTGATAAAAAAACTCAAACTTACGGACAGCTCGTTTGCCCGCATTAAAGAGGCGGTTGCGCAGGCGGAACAGCACACGAGCGGAGAGATAGCGCTTGCGCTCACGTACGAAAGCGACACGTATGCGTTTTACGAGCTCTTTGCCGCGCTTACTGTGGGTTCGCTCGTGTTCGCGGTTCTGCTCCCGTTTGCACAGCCGCTGGAACAGCTGCTTGACAGTCTGTTCTGGCAGCCGTCGCCGGTGTACCTGCCGCTTTTTTTGTGGATGAGCTGCTTCGGCGTTATCATCGCGTGCTACTGTATTTTTAATATCGAGCCGATAGACCGCCGCATTGTGCCGCGTTCGGCGCAGTACCGCGCCGTGTGGAACCGCAGCCTGCGCTGTTTTACCGAAAGCGGCGTGTATCACACGGAGCGCCATTCAGGCATACTGATATTCGTGTCGTATCTTGAGCGGCAGGTGCGCATTGTTGCGGATAACGGCATAAGCAAAAAAATCTCAACCGATTTGTGGAACCTTATCGCAGGCGAGCTTGCCGCAGGTATTTCAGAAGGCAGGGCGGAAGATTCGTTTATTCAGGCGGTGCGCCGCTGCGGCGAGCTGCTTGCGGAACATTTTCCTGCACACAAAGAAAACCCCAACGAGCTTGCTGACGGCTTAGTTGTTCTGGAGGACTGATATGACACGACGGTTACGCTGCATGACCGCGGTGCTCTGCCTGTGCGCAGCACTGCCGCTTGCCGCCCAAATCTCCATACCGGAGCTGTTTGCTCCGGTTATGGATACGGCGGATATGCTTTCGCAGGAGCAGGAACACACGCTTGATACATATCTGCGGCGTTTAAGCTCCGATACCGGCGTGCAGATCGTCGTGTTTACGCTGCCTTCGCTTGGGGAATACAGCATTGAATCGTATTCCCTTGCCGCAGCAGAAGCCTGGCAGCTCGGTCAGGAGGGAGCCGATAACGGCGCGCTTTTGACAGTCGCGCTTGCCGAGCGCAGTATCCGCATAGAGACCGGCTACGGGCTTGAAGCAGACCTGACCGACGCGCAGTGCGGGCTTATTATACGGAATATCATTGCGCCGCGGTTTCAGCAGAACGACTACGCAGGCGGCATATTCGCCGGCGTACAGGCGATGGCGAGCGCCGCTGCAGGCGAACAGGCGGCGCAGGGCCTTGCAGCAAGTGAAGAAATTGAGCAGGCGATGTCGGATCGGCGATTCGATTTCAGTATTACTGATATTATCACCGTTATCGCGATTGTCTTTATCGTTATGTGGTTCAATCCGGTCATAGGCAGCGCGTATACAGGCCGCCGCTTCCGGCGCACCGCCGGCGGCCGCTTTAAAAGCGGTGGTTTCAAAGGCGGCGGCTTTAAGGGCGGCGGCGGAAGATTCGGCGGCGGCGGCGCGTCAGGAAGCTGGTAACGGGCTTACCACAGTGCAGTATCCGCCCGCGCGGCAAGCTGCAAAACAGCTGACTCTTTACCGTCATTTTGATATACTAGGCGTATTATGAGCACAGAAAACACAGAACTTTGTCCCTGCGGTTCAGGGAAGCCATACAGCAGCTGCTGTTATCCAATCATACAGGGCACCGTTTTGGCGCCCACAGCTGAGGCGCTGATGCGGGCGCGCTATACCGCGTATGTAAAGCACGAAATTGATTTTATCATTGACACCTGCGAACATGCCGAAGGCATTAACGAAATAGACCGCAATGCGACAATCGCATGGAGCAACGAGTCCGTATGGCAGGGCCTTAAAATACTGCGTACGGAAAAAGGCACAGAAAACGATACGGAAGGCGTTGTCGAGTTTGAGGCAACATACACGCGCAAGGGCCTGCGCGATGTGCACCACGAGACAGGCAGCTTTAAGAAGATAGACGGCAAGTGGCTGTACTCCGTCGGCGTGCTGAAAACGACAACCATCGTGCGCGAAGGCAAAAAAATCGGGCGCAACGAGCGGTGCCCGTGCGGTTCAGGAAGGAAATATAAGCAGTGCTGCGGCCGCTGACAGACGGCGCCATGCAGTATGAACTCATAACGGGTTTTCATGCCGTTGAGGAGCGGCTGCGCCGCATCGCGCGTTCTGCGGATACGGGCACGGCGCAGTCAGAACTCCTGTACACAGCGGGAGCGGGGCCGCGCGTAAAAAAGATAGCGGCAGCGGCCGCACGCGCCCGTATCCCCTGCAAAGAAACAACGCGGGCAGAACTTGACGCGCTTGTGTCGCGCCTTGAACCTGCGTGCCGAGATCACCGCGGGCTTGTGCTGCGCTGCGCGGCTTTGCAGACAGCAGAAACGCAGCTTGACGCGTATCTTTCTGCGCTCAGCCGTCCCGGCACGGAAAAGCAGTGCGTCATCGTGCTTGATTCGATTACCGACCCGCACAACACCGGCGCGATACTGCGCAGCTGCGACCAGTTCGGCGTGTCGCTTGCGCTGCTGCCCGAACGGCGCGGAGCGCAGGCAGGCAGCGCCGCCGTGTCTCGCGCGAGCGCCGGAGCTGACTCATGGGTGCCGTTCTGCCGCACGGCAAACCTTGTGCGCGCCGTGCAGCAGCTCAAAGACGCAGGGTTCTGGGTATACGGCGCCGATGCTGACGGCGAGCCGCTGCCGAACGTGGAGTTCACACCGCGTTCCGTTATCGTCATGGGAAGCGAGGGAAACGGCATCGCCCCGCTCTTACGCAGACAGTGCGACTGTATCGTCTCCATTCCCACGTGCGGCAGGCTTGACAGTCTCAACGTGTCAGTCGCGGCAGGCATACTGCTTTATGCCTGCACGTCCGCACATGCACGACGCTGAACAAAGAGCGCAAACACATGACGGAACTGCATACCCGCCTCAAAGAACTGCGCCGCGCAAAAAAAGACCGGCTTTGCGCCGTTCGCGCGGCGTATAAAAAAGAAAAAACAGCGCTTATCGCAGACTATTACCAGCGCACGGATCCTGAAAAAGCGCGGCGCATACTTGAACGCCGCGAACTGCGTGAACAGCGCAGAGCTGAACAGGCGGCGCTGCCCAAACGCTACACGCTCGGGGAAGAAATCTTCAATTCTGTAACGCACGGCATCGGCGCGGGGCTTTCGATAGCAGCGCTCGTGCTGCTTATCGTGCGCGCTGCCGTTCATGCGCCGCGCCCTGCCGCAGGTGCGTATATCACCGGCTTTACGATATTCGGCGCAGCGCTCTTTATTCTCTATCTGATGTCAACGCTGTATCACGCGCTTACGCCGTACGGCGCGAAAAAGGTGTTCGCGGTGTTTGACCATTCTTCTATTTATCTGCTCATAGCAGGAACGTATACGCCATTTTGCCTCACAGCGCTCAGCGGTACGCTTGGCTGGGTGCTGTTCGGCGTTATCTGGGCGCTTGCTGCCGCCGGCATTACGTGCTATGCAGTATTCGGCAGCAGAATACGGGCGGTCTCTGCCGTAACCTACATACTCATGGGCTGGCTTGTCCTGTTCGCGATTAAGCCGCTTGCCGCTTCGCTCCCGCCGGTGAGCTTTAAACTGCTCATCGCCGGAGGCGCTGCGTATACCGCAGGGTTTGTGTTTTACGCACTCAAGCGCATAAAGTGGATGCACTGCGTATGGCACCTGTTTGTGCTTGCAGGCAGCGTCCTGCACTTCTTTTCGGTGTATTTTTCTATTTAAACAGCACGGCGGCGATTATACGATAATCCCTTTTGTGGAAGGAACCGCGCCGCCGCGGCGCCCGTCAATACGCACCGCATCCCGTATTGCACGGGCGGCTGCCTTAAACGACGCTTCAAGTTTATGATGATCGCTTCTGCCGCGCAGTACGTCGATATGCAGTGTACACAGCGCACCTGATACAAAGCCCTGCCAGAAATCCGCCGCCGTATCGGTCTGAAAACTCGCCGCTCCCTGTTTGCACGCGGACACAAGCGGCACGCCAGAAAGCGCTGCGTTATACACGAGATACGCACGCCCGCCGAAATCGACCGCCGCGCGCGCGAGCGTCTCATCCATTGGAAAGAGTGAACTGCCGCTGCGGTAAATGCCCGCACAGTCTCCGAGCGCCTGGGCAAACGCCCTGCCAATCGTAATGCCTGTATCTTCAACGAGATGGTGCTGGTCAACATCCGTATCGCCGCTGATGCGCCCCGAAAGATCAAACAGCCCGTGTGCGCAGAACGCGCTGAGCATATGGTCGAAAAAGCCGATGGGGCACTCAACCGCGTATACGCCGCTTCCGTCAAGATTCAGCGTAAGCTGTATGTCGGTTTCTTTTGTTGTTCGCGTCAGCGACGCAAGGCGCTCCTGCATTGCACGTTCCTTTTATGAAATAACTTTTCTCAGTTCGTATTCAAGGATATCGGTTGCGCCGAGCTCTTTGAGTTTGGGCATAAGCGCAGGCACTTCGCTTTTCCTGACAGCGATTTTTATTGCGTAGCCGTCGTCGCCGTAGAGCGGCGCGACAGTCGGGCTGCGCATGGACGGAAGCCCGCGCACCAAGTCTTGAAACCGCGCGCGCGTTACGTTCATTTCAAGCATCACGCGGTCGCGTGCGTCAAGCACCGCCTCAAAAAGCATTTTAAGTTCGTTTATTTTCTGCCGCCTGGCCGGGTCTGCCAGCGCTGCTTTAGATGCGAACAGGCACGTTGAGCTTTCCATAATTGTATCGACAATGCGGAGCCCGTTTTCTATCAGCGTTCTGCCGGTAGCTGTATTGTCAATAATCATGTCCGCATCATCAGGCGGGAATACTTCCGTTGCGCCGTATGTGCGCACCACAACCGCATCTATGTGCTTTTCAGTAAGCCACTGCCGCGCGATATGTTCATATTCGGTGGCGGCGATAATGCGCCTGCCTGCAAGCGACTCATCATCAAGCTGTTCAGGCACCGCAGCGACAATGCGCACGCGGTCAAAGCCCAAGTCCATAATTTCTTCGACATCCGCGTTCGTCTCACGCACCCAGTCGCGGCCGGTAAAGCCGATGTCGTGCGCGCCGAGCTCAAGCAGGCTGCCGATATTCTGCGGCTTCATCACTTTGATTTCAAGATCATCCTGATCCACCGTCGGCCGGTACGCGCGCTCAGGCAGCTTTATCGTAATGCCGGCCCCGCTGAACAGTGCGACAACATTATCGTATATACGGCCTTTTGGAATGAGGATTTTAAGTTTTTCCATAGAACAGTTAATCACTCCCTGTATGCTAAGATGCGTCAATCGTGGCGCACACGGACTTTTGCAGCTGTTCCGTCTCGGCGGCATATTCGTCAATGCCTGCAAACTCATCACTTCGCAGACGGCGCACGAGCTCGGTGTACCGCGCATACAGCGCCGTGAGCCCCAGATTGCCGGTAAGCCCTTTAAGCGTGTGCGTTTTATGAATCGCGTCTTCCCAGTTTTTATTGTGGATGTCATCCATGTACGCGTTCTTCTCCGCCTCTGCGGGGAACTTCTTTAAGCAGCGCACGTACAGCCCTTCGTTCTGCATAAAACGCACCAGACTTCCTGAAATGTCGGCGCCCTGAGACTGCAGCTGTTCAAGTAATGGTTCCATAACGAGCCGCCTCCTTTTCAATTACAGACTTTGCACATCACATTATACTGACGGGGGGGGTAATTCATAGAGCTGATGATACAGCATGTCGCTAATCTCGCCAAAGCACGAGAGCAGTTTGTCGCTGAATACGCCGCACTCCCCGTTCATAATCATTGCCTTTGCTTTTTCATGCGAAAAGGCTTTTTTATAGACGCGCTCGCTTACCAGCGCGTCATATACATCCGCAAGCGATACAATCTGCGTATAAAACGGTATGTCATCCCCAATAAGACCGTCAGGATACCCGCCGCCGTCATAGCGTTCATGGTGGTGGCGGCATATTTCATAGCAGTATTTGTATAAATCATCGTTGCCGAAAAACGGTATCTGCTGCAAAATGGAACAGCCGTATATCGTGTGCTTTTTCATTTCGGCAAACTCTTCGGTGGTCAGCCGCCCGGGCTTGTTCAGTATCGTATCTGAAACGGATACTTTGCCGATATCGTGCATCGCCGCCGCGTTTGAAATCGCTTCTATTTCATGCTGCGAAAACTGCACGTCGGGCAGATGCTGCGCCGCGTACTCGAGTATGAGCTTTGTGGCGCGGCGGATGCGGCTTACGTGCAGCCCTGATTCTCCTGAACGGAACTCAATAACCGTGCTGAGCATGTCGATAATGGACAGATGCGTTTCTTTGAGCGTCTGCGTCTGTTCCCTGATAATGGCAATCTGTTTTTCAACACGTTTTTCCAGATTGTTTTTTATCTGATAAAGCTCAATCGCATTGAGCACGTGCTTCTGCACAATCGCAGGTACCGAAATGGGCTTGTTGATGATATCGTCAACGCCTTTTTCAAACGCACGCAGCGCGATTTCGTTCGACGTTTCCGCCGTGATCAGGAATACCGGCAGCTGAAACGATAAATCATTATCCGCCAGATATTGCAGCACGGCAAAGCCGTCCATATCGGGCATCATGTAATCAAGCAGCAGCGCAGCGGGCAGCGGACGGGTGCTGTCCGTAAGCAGCGCGATAGCCTGCCGGCCATTTTCTGCTTCGATAATGTCAAACTCGTCTTGAAAAATCGCAGAAAGTATTGAGCGTGCGATCTCATCGTCATCTACAATGAGTAAAGATCTGCTTGCTGCCATCAGTCCTCTTCCTTCGGCACCACACTCATATCAGCTTTTGCCGCAGCACAAAAAACTACTACACCCATAGTACCATTCGTATAATACCGCGCCGTGAAAACTTAATCAAGATAAGTTTTTTCTTTGCAGGTTCCCTGCACAGTGCTCAAAGCCTGGAGCATACCCACAAAACAGCCGCGCGTACACACGCAGAAAACAACCCGAAGCGAACTGCGGCTTCAGCGCCGCATAAAACGGGCAAATCAAATGCACTGCTCTCTGGAAATCAGAATCCGAGCTTTACGCTCGTTTTCACGCCGAGACCCGCGAGCTGAAAGCTCCGCAGAAAATCAGCCGATTGAGAAGCAACGGCAACGTTTAACTCAAGCACGCGGAAATTGAACATAAAGCCCACGGATTGGCAGAATATTTCGTTCTCGCGGCTGCTCGCCAGGCGCAGCGCGGCAAGCTCGTGCGAGCCGATGCTGCCTTTTAAGTCGAGCGCGAGGTCATAGTCTACAAAGAACATATCAAGTCCTTCTTCCCCGTTCAGGCGGAAACAGAAATCGACCCCGCCGCTCACCGTAAACCACCGCCAGCCGAACAGCGGCCGCACCGCCGCGTTGATGCCGATTTTAAGCGGCCGGCGAACGCCGAATGTCTCAAGCTCGGACGGTATGCCGTCCAAATCGGGCATATTGACTGCGTTTTTAAAATCAGGCATCTCGCCGTCAAGCATTTCTTCCACGGAACCGGCAAGATTAACCGAAACCGGCACATGCGTGCGGTAATTCAGCTTGCCCGCTACGGCGGGGATATGCCGTATTGACGCGCCCACGTCAAGAAAAGACAGCACCGGATACTGCGCCGCGATCGAAAAATCAATACCGCCGACGCTCAGCATGTCCTGCATCCAGGCCATATTCGCCAAATCGTTGAGCGGGGCGAGCGTGTGAACGTCCATGTTCAGCGCGCCCTCGACAGCAAACGAACCGTCTTCGCCTGAACGCACGCTCAGCGACGAACCGCGGCTTGTTGCGTATACTATAGGAACAAAAAACGACGAGCCTATCGAGAGTTTGAGCTTGTCTACGGAAAAGCCCACGTCGGCAGTCGCATGGGCGTACAATTCCGCGCTCACGTCTATATCGCTTGAAACAGTCTCGTTGAGCGCGTTGCCGCTGCCGAGCAGGTCGAGCAAAAGCTGCGGCACGGATGCGCTTACTACACCGTCAACGCCGGCGGAAAGACCGATATGAATACCTTTTTGCGGCCCCACGTTGAGGTTCATAAACGCAGCGGCGTTTACGTTCATGTCAAGCGGAAGCCCTTTCCTGAGTTTCTGCGACATTTCAGTAAAATCGATGACAATCGTCTCGGTAAAAATATCGGACGCGCGGAACCAGCCGTTCGATACGCCGGCTCCCACATCGGCGCCCAGTTCAAAAAAGCGGTGCGGCTTGTCAAACTGCGCGTACAGGCCTGCCGCGGCACACACGCACAGCGCAGCGCACAGACAGATATAGCGAAATCGTTTCACGGCTGCCTCCTTACAATACAAACTCGCCGGTGGAAAAATCATACACGCCGTTAATGCTCACGCCCGCAGCAAGGCTCACCGATGCGCCGAACAGCGCGCCGCGCGGAATCTTGATATAGTTCTCCCCGTCTTCGCCTTTCGTTCCGGTAACCGTTATCACAACCTTCGGATTAAACGGATACGCGTACAGCACCTTATCAAGTATATCGGCGCCCACTATGTTAACAATATCGGCTTTATCTTTTCCGGCGCCTATCGTAAACGCTTCGTCAAGTTTGTATGTTTTCTGCTCGTCAGCTGTAAGCGATTCCCACTCACGCACTGCGCCGTCAGCCGTTTTAACCCGTTCCGGCGTGTTAGTCAGCGTTGCGCGCAAGCCCGCGCCGAATTTATTGTCATACGAAACAGAAACGGTAAGTTTGTCAAGCGAGCGTATCACCTGATCAAGCGTTTCATCAAGGGAATCGGGGCTCGTCCTTCCCAGCAGGTCTCCGTCTGACGATTCACCTTCTCCGGTAAGGGATGAAAGCGACAGCTCCACCTCTGCCGTGCCGCGGGGCAGTTTCAGTTTGAGCGGAGCGATGACGAGCAGAGACGCTTCGATAGACAGCTTGCCTCCCTCAAGTTTATCTATCTCGTCTTTCGTAATCGTTACATTGCCGCCGTCTTTTCCCGTGATGGAAATATCATACTTCACCGTGAGATCGGAGGGATACTCGTTAAGCTTCTCGGTAATCTTTTCATGATGCAAGTCAGCACTCACGTTGCCGAGCGCATATGAAAACTTCTCCGTAATTGTGCCGCCGGGCTCGGGCAGGTCTGGCCCGCTGCTCAAAAGCCGTATATCAGTAACAAGCAGATTTTCAGATCCTGCCGCCCCGGCGCCTGAAAGCGTTATCTCTCCCGCGGCGGCAATGTCTGTAAGCACGTCTTCACGCGGCTTTATGATAAACGGATACGCCTCAATGCCGCTGAACTCAATCTGCTCGGTAAGGGCTTGACTCTCAGGAGCAATCTCTTTAATCATGTCGTTAATCGTGCTTTCAAGCTCAGAAAGATCGATGGGGGCTGTCTCGCCTTTAAGCGGATTCTCCGCTCCCTCTGTAAGATTGCTGAAAGCATCGTCCGCGAGCGTGATTGATTCCCACTCCATCACGGACGTCAAGCTGCCGCTCAGCGTATAGGCGGCTCCCGGTGCTACGGTTGTAAAGCGGTAGAGCGTCTGGTCGCCCCGTTGTTCAGACGGCAGCGCAATCTCTACGGTAAACGGCAGTATCTTTTTTCCACCCTTGTCAATAAGACTGGAGACGTCAAGTTGTGCCGGGGCAGTAAGATTTATGTCCGTGTTCCCCGCGCCTCCTTTTATAACATCGCTTGTATCGAGCAATCCGACGGTGGCCGTACTGACCGTGATTGTGATGTCGTTGCCTTCAGGCAGCGTGCTTGTAAAACTGCCTTCCGCGCCGATTTTGGAAAACTGCACCTGCTCAACCAGCCCGTCAAGATCGATTAAGTCAACCTCTTCAGTCTGGCTGAACTGCTTCGTTATCTCGTCCGGCAGCTTGACAAGCACAGAATTGATGGTGGTTATCTCGCCCGTAACGGAGAGTGTCACGCCGCCATCAGGAACTGAGGAACCGGCTTTAATGGTGATGCTGCCGCCAAGCTTATAATCGCTGTTTTCGCCGCTTACAAGCGGCGTTTTTTCCAGAGAAAAATACCACCCGCTGCTGCTGTCTCCTTCAATAGGAGACGGGGCACCATCGCCAATAGACAGCGTAACGCCCTGCAAATCGGCGCCGTCAAAACCCGGAGTCTTAATCATAAGCTTGCCGGTAACGACAGCTTCTGCAATCGTCACGCCATCGGAAGACAGATCAGCCCCCTCAAACGCAACATTTCCTATTGGCACATCAGGGACATCAATTGGCACAGTCTGCCCGGCCAAATTTTCACCAATAGTAAATTCGTATTCTATTTTAATGTCCGGTATCGCGATTGTCTGTTCGGGAATCTCGACATTTGTAGATTCCACATTGGCAGCGTCAAGCGCCCCGCTTACGTCAATATCAAATGTGCCCAGATTATAGTACAGCGCAAACTGCTGCATGGTGCTGTTTCCGCCGGGGTTATAGTCGTACACGGTCATGCCGTCAGTATCGCCGCCGAGCATATCCTGTATGTCTGCGGCAGAAGCATAGTCGTCAAGTTTTTCTTCCGCCTTGCCAAGACCCACGTTAAACGTGGGGTCGGCAATAACGTTCACTTTTTTTGGCAGCATAACGCCATTGCAGCCCAGCAGAACCGCCGCGCACAGCACGCGTATACCTGCGGCGCACGCAAACCGCGCCGTTTTTTTTAACAGAGTACAGATACCCATACAGCCTCCTTATGTGCACACAAGTCTGTATACGCCGCCTGAAAACATATCAGGCATAAAAAATATCCAATTAGATTATACCGTTGACGCGCGCGGTCTGCAAGACAGGGAACACGGGTTTGCCGGTTTTTGCCCCTGCGGGGCGAGCTTGTTTCCTTTGCAGTTCCACTGCGGGGCGGTTCTGCGCTTGCACGCGCGGCTGTTTTTCTTCGCAGGTCTCACCCGCAGGGTGGGTTCTGCGCTTGCATGCGGGCTTGTTTCCTTTGCGGGTCTCACCCGCGGGGTGGTTCTGCGCTTGCACGCGGGATTTTTTCTTTCTTATTCTAGTCGCAAACCTTCGGTTTGCTTACGCAGTTTTAGGGCTGTGCCCTAAAACTGCCAGTTCAGCTATCTGTCGTTAGCCTGATAGCTGAACCACAGCACAGGGGCTTGTCGCTGCGCTCCAAGCTACCAAGTTTAAGGCTGCGCCCTAAACTTGCATAGATGGTAACTTTGCAAGATTTGGAGCAGTACTTTGTAAAGAAAAAAGACACGATTTGCCGCTGGCAAAATATTTGCCGTTTAAAAATAAAAAATTTGCCGATTACGAATGAAAAATTTGCCGTCGGACAGCGGCGCACTTGCCGATTGCAAATTTTTTGTTTGCCGTCGGCAAATGAAATGTTTGCCGACGGCGAGTGTCTCACTGGCCGACGGCAAATTTCACTCCCGATAAACGGCAAATTTAAAATTAGCAATCGGCAAATTTTTTATTTGACATCGGGAAATTCTTTTAGTTTCCCGGCAGGAAACTTTTCGCGGCGCTCTAAACTTGCGACTTTGTCCATGCAAGTTTAGGGCGCAATGCGCCCTAAACTTGGCAGCTTGCCGCTACGCGGCAAGCCTCAGTGCTGGAAAAGAGGGAGAGGGCTGGAGAGGGAGGAATACCCGCTTCTGAAGCAGATGTTTTTCTTCCTCTTCAGAAAAATAAATTATAGAGAATAAGAAAGAAACAAGCCGTGCATGCAACCGCAGAACCTCTCCACAGCGAACTGCAAAGAAAACAAGTCCGCGTGCGAAACGCAGCGACTGGCACCCAGTGCTGGAAGAGAGGGTGTACGCTTACTGCTCGGACTAACGCTCTCGCAGTAAGCTGGCAGTTTTGAGGCAGAGCCTCAAAACTGCGTAAGCAGACCGTAGGTCTGCGACCAGGTGCCTCTCCCGCCCCAGAAAAACAAATTATAGAGAATAAAAAAGAAAAAACGCCCGCGTGCACACGCAAAAGCAAAACCGCAGGGAACTGCAAAGAAAGCAGCTGCGCGTGCAAAACGCAGAAAAAACACCCCGCAGCGGGCTGCGAAACTGCCGCCGCACGTGCAGCGTGCAGAGTAACTGCCGCTGCTCCAAGCCTCCGCTCTCCAAACTTGTCAAAAAACATATTTGCCGCTATCATAGCGGTATGAAAGTCATGGTAGTCGGTTCTGGCGGCCGGGAACACGCCATCAGCTGGGCGCTGGCAAAAAGCCCGCGCGTGGATACCGTTGTCTGCGTTCCCGGGAACGGCGGAACGGCATATGAAACAAAATGTGTCAATATTGATCCTGCTGCGTACAGCTGCCCGCCGCAGCTGGGGGAACTTGAGCGGTACGTCTATATCGCCACGCAGGAAGGCTGCGCGTTTGCGGTTATCGGACCTGAGGCTCCGCTTGCGGCGGGGCTTGCCGACATGCTTGAGGATGCAGGGATTCCGGCTGTCGGGCCGCGAAAACAGGCGGCGCAGCTTGAGGCAAGCAAGGATGCTGCCAAGCAGTTTATGAAAAAGTACGGCATTGCCTGCGCAAAAAGCGAATCGTTCCGTGATCCTGAGCAGGCGCACAAGTATATCGATGAGCAGGGAGCGCCTATTGTAATAAAAGCCGACGGTCTCGCCGCCGGAAAAGGCGTCGTTGTTGCCAAAACTGCCGAAGAGGCGCACGCAGCCATACGCGATTTTATGGAAAAAGACACGCTCGGCGGCGCGGGAGCCACGGTTATTATAGAAGAATATTTGACGGGAACGGAAATCTCGATGTTCGCCGCCGTGTGCGCTGCGCCGAAACTCACCGATGCTGCCAGATCCTGCATCACGCCGCTTATGTATGCGCGCGATCACAAGCGCCTGCATGACGGCGCGCAGGGGCCCAATACGGGCGGCATGGGAGCCGTTGCTCCGCTTACGGATATAACAGCGCAGCAGTACGATGATTTTATACAGTATATTTATATGCCGACGTTTGCCGGCATTGTCGCAGAGGGCTGGGATTATAGGGGATTTTTATTTTTCGGGCTCATGCTTACCAAAGACGGGCCAAAGCTCCTTGAATACAATGTCCGCCTCGGAGACCCTGAAACACAGGCGCTGCTGCCGCTTCTGGACAGCGACTTTGCGGAGCTGTGCGAGGGACTTGCAGGCGGCAAGCTCGGCGACTGCGGCGTCTCATGGAAGCAGGGGTTTGTATGTGCTCCGGTTGCCGTCTCGGGCGGGTACCCGGGCAGTTATGAGAAAGGCAAACGCATCAGCATCGATAATTCACGCTATGACGCGGAACATGTCAAAATCTTTATCGCAGGCGCGAAAGCGGCAGACGGCGGCCGGCTTGAGACAAGCGGCGGGCGCGTGCTTTCGGCTGCGGCATACGGAACGACCGCTCAAGAGGCGCGCTCCCGCGCGTATGAGGCGCTTGAAGCCGTTTCATTCGACGGCATGTTTTACCGCCGCGACATCGGACTCCCCGGCGCGGCTGATTCGACATAGCAGCCGCTATTCTTTTGCCGCGTAATACATGCGCTCAAACGCTTCCGCCGTAACGGGGCCTGAATACAGGTAGCCCTGCGCCATATCGCAGCGCGCGCGGCGCAGAAACGCCGCCTGTTCATCTGACTCAACGCCTTCGGCTACGGTGCGGATATGCAGGCGGCGCGCAAGCTCAAGGACGCTTTCGATAATCGGCTCGTTTTTGCTCCATTCTTCCACATCTTCTTCTGCACCGAAAAAACTTCTGCTCAGCTTGAGCACGTCAACGGGCAGACTGCCGAGCGCATTAAGCGAACCGGCGGAGCCGAAGTCGTCAAGGGAACACCGGTAGCCCAGTTCATGGATGCGCGCAATGAGGTCTGAAAGCAGCGCGCGGTGCTTTGCCGCCGCAGTACCTGAAAGCTCAAGTTCCAGATATGCCGCAGGCACGCCGTAGCGCGTCCTGATATACTCAAAGCGGTCAAGAAAGCTTTCGTCTTCGATATACGCTTCTGACACGTTGACCGAGATCACGCACGGCGTGCGGCCGCCGTCGATCCAGCGGCGGAGCAGCGCGCACACAGTCTCAAATACGTATGCGTCAAGCTCAAGCACAAAGCCGCTGCGTTCAAGAAATGGAATAAACTGCCCTGGAAGCATAAGCCCGCGCTCAGGGTCAATCCAGCGCACGAGCGCTTCTGCGCCGCAGATAGCGCCGGTCTCAAGCGCGTATTTAGGCTGCACATACACGATAAACTCTTTGTTTGCAAGCGCGTCGGTCATTTGCTTTTCTATGCTCTTTTCGTGCAGCAGCTGTTCCCGCTCTTCTTCCTTAAAGAACGCGCAGTGTATCAGCGAGCCGGTTCTGCGCCGGCGCGCCGTACTCAGCGCGATAGCCGCCTTGTCTTTTATTGAGTCTATATCTGCGCCGCCGGACACGGCGCACAGGCCGGCATACAGGCCGATAAGGAACGTGTGCTCATCGTCAGGCTCCCGGCTGTTTATCTTCCGCGACAAGAGCTCAAGGCGTTCAAGCGCGATGCGGTTTGAATAATACTTCATGAGCAGCAAAAACGCGTCTTCCGTGTCGCGCGCGGCGATTTCTCCCGCGGTAAGGATGCCGCCTATGCAGCGGTACACGTGCCTGATTGCCCAGTCTCCTGCCGCGCGGCCAAAGCTTTCGTTTATCACACGCAGCGCGTCTATATCGATGCGCACAAGCACGTACGGCGTGCCCGGCTCCTGCGTTATGAGTTTCCGGGCTTCCAGCGCAAACCATATTCCGTTGCCGCCGTCAAGCAGCGGGTCGCTGAACACAGCCGTCTGCAACGTGTGCTGGTAGCGCACGGACGTATACCCGAACAGCGCGCTCATGATAAACACTGCAAGCAGCACAAACGCGCACAAAAGTACAGACGATATAAAAAGCGATTGCAGCCTGCCGCTCAGCGCCGATTCGGGCATAACAGTGATAAAGTACCAGCCGCTGCACGAAAGCGGCTCGTATGCCATATACACCCACGTATCAGCCGCCTTAACGCGGATTGTGCCGTTTTCGCGGTTCTGCAGCGCCTGCATGAATCCTTCCGTTTCAGAATCAAACTGCGAAAGCGCCTCAAAAAAAGTCTCCTGTACAGAGCCCCCGGGTACGCTGCCGCAGAGCACCGCGCCGTCTGCTGCAGAGATTACAACTGAACCAAACTCGTCTGTGAACCGGTGGTGCGCCGCAAGGAACGCATCCGCCTCGCTCACTGCAAGCATCCCGTTCAGCGTGAGCGGCGCGCCTGAGTCTGCGGCAAGCGGCTCGCTCAGCACAAATACCTCCGTTTGCAGCACGTCATCGTATACCGGTCCCGAAACGCATATGCCGCCTTGAGGCCGCTCCGCGCTGTCTGCACCCGCAGACACGCTGAAGCGGGCAAAGCCGCCCGCCGCTGCAGGCGCGTCTTCTGTCCCGAGCAGGCGGGCAGAAGCGGCTTCTCCGCCGGCTGCCGCAAGCGTCTGTGCAAACAGCGCGAGCACGCCCTGCCGTTCGCCAAGATACTGCTCAAACGCCGCGGCAGCGCCGCCTGAAATGCCGGCTATCGTGCGCTCTGCTTCTTCCCGGAACAGGCTGTTCATACGGAACAGGTGTATTGTATAGAAAATCAAAATACACACGATAATACCGGCAATCACCGGTATGCCGGCTTCAAAACCGCGCTGCAAAAGCGCCGGCTTGTTCTTTATCTCTCTGTTTTTCATATTCCGCCGCCATATACGCTTAATAACGTGAATGATATATCCTATTTATGGCAGAGATTTGGTTTATAGTCAAATGCGGAACAGCAAATCCGAGTATGACGGGAACGGCTTATATTCGTCTCCCAACAGAGACTCTATCTCGTCCGCAGCGGCGCGCGCCTTCTGCATCGCCGGAATAACGGAGTCTGCGTAAAACCGCGCGCACGCCGTCGTGCTTGCAAACGCGTGCGCCTGCTCATACTGCACGTTCAATTCCTGTACGCCGGAAGAAAGCTCGTCGGCAAGCGCGGAGAGCCGGCGCACGGTTTCTTCCGCCGCCGTGCACGATGCGTCGGGCACGGCCTGCTTCATCGCGGTAATGCTCAGCGAGACGTCGCGGATATACCGGAACACTGCCGGCAGAATCTGCTTCTGTATCATGTCTATCATCGTGAGCACTTCGATATTCAGCGTCTTGTTGTATGACTCAAGCATAATCTCGGTGCGCGAGCGTATCTCTACTTCTGAAAACACCATGTGGCGCGTAAATACTTCCATGCTCTTTTGGTCAAGGAAATGCGGCATCGCCTCCGCCGTCGTGCGCAGGTTCGCAAGACCGCGCCGCGCTGCTTCTTCCACCCACGCCTCGTCGTAGCCGTTGCCATTGAATATAATGCGCTTGTGTTTTTTTATTGTTCGTTTTATCAGCGCGTTTATCGCCTGTGTAAAATCGGCGGCTCCCTCAAGCTCGTCCGCAAACTGGCGCAGCGATTCCGCAACAATCGTATTCAGCACGATGTTCGGCCCCGATATTGAAAGCGCCGACCCTGGCATACGGAACTCGAACTTGTTGCCCGTGAACGCAAACGGCGACGTACGGTTGCGGTCTGTTGTGTCTTTAGGGAACGCCGGCAGCGTGTGTACGCCGACAGTCATCACTTCCTTTTTGCGCCGTCCGTACGGCTGCCCCGTCTCGATAGCTTCAAGTATCGCACTCAGCTCGCTGCCCAGGAATATCGATATAACAGCAGGCGGAGCCTCAAGCGCGCCCAGCCGGTGATCATTGCCCGCCGTCGCCACAGAAAGGCGCAAAAGCTCCTGATACTCGTCAACGGCTTTTATCACGGCGGTCAGAAACAGCAGAAACTGCGCATTTTCTGCAGGCGATTCTCCCGGGTCGAGCAGGTTCAGACCGGTATCGGTCGAAAGCGACCAGTTATTGTGCTTGCCGGAACCGTTCACGCCGGCAAAGGGTTTTTCGTGCAGCAGGCACACGAGTCCGTGGCGCAGCGCCACTTTCTTCATCATTTCCATCGTGAGCTGGTTATGATCCGCGGCGATATTCGTTGTTGTGAACACCGGCGCAAGCTCGTGCTGCGCGGGCGCCGCCTCGTTGTGTTCCGTCTTTGCCAGTATGCCGAGCTTCCACAGCTCCTCGTCAAGCTCGCGCATAAAAGCTGCGATGCGCGGCTTTATCGCGCCGAAATAGTGATCGTCAAGCTCCTGCCCCTTAGGCGGCTTGGCGCCGAACAGCGTCCGCCCGCAGAACACCAGATCAAGACGCTGGTCAAACAGCGCCTTGTCAACAAGAAAATACTCCTGTTCAGGGCCGACTGTCGTTATCACGTGACGCGCCGACGTATTGCCGAACAGCCGTACGATGCGCATCGCCTGCCGGTCAAGCGCCTCCATTGAACGCAAAAGCGGCGTTTTCTTGTCGAGCGCCTCGCCTGTATACGAACAGAACGCCGTCGGAATACACAGCGAGCCGTCCTTGATAAACGCGTACGACGTGGGATCCCACGCGGTGTAGCCGCGCGCCTCAAACGTTGCCCGAAGTCCGCCCGACGGAAAGCTCGAGGCGTCAGGCTCTCCTTTTACGAGTTCCTTGCCGGAAAACTCCATGATAACGCCGCCGTCTCCCGCCGGAGAAATAAAGCTGTCGTGCTTTTCTGCGGTAACGCCGGTCATCGGCTGAAACCAGTGTGTATAATGCGTTACACCGTGCTCCACCGCCCAGTCTTTCATCGCGTTGGCAACAATATTCGCCACGTTCAGGTCAAGCGGCGTGCCGTCTTTTACGCACCGCTTCAGCGCCTGATACGTGTTTTCAGGCAGCCGCTGACGCATTATCGTGTCGTTAAACACCATACAGCCAAATAGTTCCGGCAGTTTTTTCATAGTCGTGTCTCCAGCTGCAATAAAAAAAAGGCGGTGTGCGCACCCGCCGCTCACACCGCCAGTTCACATGAACTACACCGAACATGGAGAATATGGGAGTCGAACCCACGACCTATTGATTGCGAACCAATCGCTCTAGCCAACTGAGCTAATTCCCCAATGTGTTTGCAGTATACTGCATACTCGCATTTTGTTCAAGGCCGTTTTATATTATTTTTTACCAAATGCGGCCCCAATACCTGCGGAATTTGATAGATAGACGGAAGGTGCGGATACGCTTTGGCGTGTTCGGGGATTTCTGAGCCGCTGTCAGGACGCACCCACACGCCGACGCCTCCAAGCTGCACGTAGCCGTCGATATATTTCAGGTGATCATCAAAAAACGCCGTGTCTTCTATTGTATAGCCCGCGCTGCGCACCGCCGTATAGTACGCCTGCGCATATGGCTTGCCGCACAGGCTGTTGCTTTCTATTGTATGCACGCCGGTAAACAAATCGAGAATATTAAAAAAGCGCAGCACGCGCTCGGCATGGACATAGGGCGCGTTTGTCAGCACCGTCATCGGCATATCTAAAGATTCAAGAAACGGCCGAAGTTCCGGGTCAAAGTCAAGTTCGGCAATCTCTGACGCAGGATGCACTGCGGCAAAAAACGCCTCGGTATCGGTAAGCCCGTAGTCGCGGCACAGCCAGCCCAGCGTGGTGCCGCACGACTCAAGCCCCGCACGGCGCAGCCGTGAGCCTTCTTCAAGCGGCACGCCGATAAAGTCCGCGACAAACCGGCTCATGCGCTCGGAGATTCCCCTGTCCATTGCCGAAGAAGCCGGATACAGGGTATTGTCCATATCAAACAGGAGATGACGTATCTGCATATACATGCCGTTCCGGCGGTAAGCGGCGTATCAATAGCCGTCAGACATGGAGCGGTTAATATCGCGCTGGTACAGCTCCTGATACACAACACTGCGCGTTTTAAGCATATCCTTGATATTCTGCGCAAACGGCATAAACCGCCAGAATATACCGCGGACTTCTTTAGGCAGACGCTGCACGCCCGCGCTTTCTTTTGTCATCCACAGCACGTAGTCGGCAATAAAGTAATCTTTAATATCGCCTTTAAGCTTTTCAGAAAGCAGCCACTGGTAATACTGACCGGTGAGACCTTCTTCCATCCAGTAATACGATGCTTTTTCTTTTGCCACCTGCCAGCGCAGGTCGGCAACGGCGGTGAGAACCGCGATTCTGAGATCCTTGGGATACATGGGAACCGCGATGCGGCCGCGGCTGGTAATGCGGTTGTAGCGGTCAAACGGTTCCCAGCACATGCCCATATCGCCGTATGTCGGCAGCAAAAGCACATACGGCACAATGCGGTTTGAAACGTTTTTATGCACGCGGCAGAACGCATTCGGATCGATAGATTCAATCCAGGCAAGAATATCAACGACGTTTTCCCTGAAACCGGTAGTACGCGGCATACAGTGATAATACTCGCGCGTGAATATCGGGAAATGGTTGCCCTTGCGACCGACTGTCATCTTTGCCATCTGGCGCACCGTGTCGAACTCCGTCATAATATCGGCGGAACTCACCTCGGCAGCAGCGGACGTATCGGACATGCGCCTGAGCAGCGCGTTTTCCGTTTCTTTTGCTTCGGTCAGTTCACGGAACAGGTTGCCAAGCTCGCGGTCTGTTTTAAGCAGCATGCGCAGCCGGTCATTGATTTCCGTAATCATGCGCTTTTGAGAATCGGTATAGGTGTTTGAATGGTGCGGCGCTCCGCTGAACGGCGTGTGCTCGCACAGCTGGTCAACACGCGAACGCAGTTCAGCTTCAAGCATCGAGCGCTGGTTTTCCTTGCCCGTGATAAGGTTTTCGACATTCTGCAGCTTGCCTGAGTTTTTGCTCAAAAGCTGCTGTATATGGGCGGCTTCTTCCGAAGCGCTTCCGGCATTTTTTCTGGCGGGGCGTCCCTCGTCGGTCATCGAAATCGTAAGCCTTCCCTGCGCAATCTCTCGGAACCATTCGTCAAGATAATACACCGGTTCTCCGGTGCGGTTTTCAACAAACACGGAAGAAAACGTCTGGCGCTGTTCAGCCGTAAACAGCGAAGGCAGCACAACGGCAAAGCGCATGAGCATCCGCTTGCACAGCGCGATTGACGAACTGCCCATTTTAGGAGCAAGGCCGCGCAGGAATTCCCAATACGCGGATGTCAGCTGCTGACGGAACACCGTTCTGTCAGCGGGATCCGTCGCTTTTAAGTACTTGGAAAGCAGCGTGTGCAGGCGCTGCGCAGACGCATTTTCTCCTGACAACGCCGTCTTGTAATACGTCGGATCGTCAAACACCGTCTGCGGCTGCGCAGAAAAAAACTCCTTAATCGGCTCAAACGACTTGCGGCTCAAATCAACATCGGAAGCACGCGTCTCACGCCCCGCGCTGCTGTCCTCTGCGGGAACATATACACCGTCGGCGTCAAATGATGCAACGGGAGGCTCTTCAAAATCCGTATCGGGAACCGTTTCTTCCGCCGCCGCAAGCAGCGCCGCAATCTCAGGACTCAGTTCGCTGTCACTCATGAGGCGATTATATCATTCCCGTTGCGATACCGTCAACGCATGAAAGTCAGGTCTTGTTTTTCTTTTGCTGCAAGCCGCTGCGGGGCGGGTTGTTGCAGGCTGCCCCTGCAAAGGGCGGGCAAAAAGATGGGGCGCGAAACGCGCCCCGGAAGGAAGTAAGAAAAAGAGAGTATCTGTTCTGTGTGTATTCCTTTACTGGCGCTTGCGCGTTACCGCTGCAAAAATGCTTTGCAGTACAATAAAGAAGCACAACAAAAGCGCAATACAAATGCGGACCCACCACGAAGAAAGTGTGCCTTGGAACGAGATAAATGTCTGGATAACGCCCGTTATCAGCACACCGAAGAGACTTCCGATAACGTTGCCTACGCCGCCGGTAAGCAGCGTGCCGCCGATAACGGCAGAGGCGATAGCGTCCATCTCAAAACCGCGCGCCTGTTCGACAAAGCCGCCGCACGTATTGAGGCAGAACACGAATCCGCCGAGCGCGGCAAGAAAACCGTTGAGCACGTATACCTTAAACTTGACCATGCGCACGTTCAGACCCATGAGCATGGCTGACTGTTCGTTGCCGCCGACAGCGTAAATGGAGCGGCCGAACTTGGTGTATTTGAGCATGACGTATACTGCGGCAAGCACAACGAGCGCAATAATGACGCTCGGATAAATATATGGGTCTACCATCATGCCGCGCCGGTTCACGTAGCCGCCGAACGGCAGCGTAATACGCGCCTGCGCCATCGCAAGGAACGTCTCGTTCGTAATGCTGATCATGTCGCGGCTGATAACGGCGGTAAGACCGCGCGCAAAGAACATGCCGGCAAGCGTTACGATAAACGGCTGTATCTTTAAGAACGCCACCAAAAATCCCTGCACCACGCCGAACACGATGCCGAATAACAGTACGATCAGGATCGACGGAACTGCGCCCATGCTCATGCGTTCCATCATGTAGGCAAGCATCATACATGTTACGCCGACCATTGAGCCGACGGATATGTCTATGCCGCCGGTTAAGAGCACGATTGTCATGCCGACAGCGACAACAATAAGACCGGCGCTGCTGATAAACAGATTCAGGAACACCTGCGTGCGGCCGAAGTTCTTGTCCGCAAACACAATCATGCCGATGATGTACATCACGAAAAAGAGCCCGATCGTAATCAAAAGCAGAAAGTTATTTGATAAAAACCTGTTCAGTTTTGCATTCTGTATTTTCATTTATGCAGCCCTCCCTGCAGCGGCCTTGCGGGCGCGCAGACCGGCAAAGAATTTCTTGAGTTCCGGAGACTGAAGCGACACGATAATAACAACCACGATCGCTTTATAAATCGGCAGCTGGTCAGCCGTAACGCCCATCGCATACAGAGAAGTCGTCAGCGCCTGAATCGTGATGGCGCCGATAACGCTTCCGGCAAGGGAGAACTTACCGCCGCCGAGCGAATTGCCGCCGAGCGCGACAGCAAGGATCGCGTCAAGCTCCATATTAAGGCCGGCGTTGTTCGCGTCTATTGAATACACGCGCGAGGTGATAATCATACCGGCGATACCGGAACAAAGCCCGCAGAACGCATACGCAAGAAACACAATCTTTGTCGAGCTCAAACCCACAAGCCGCGACGCCGTCGGATTGATGCCGACTGCCTGAATATACACGCCGAGCGCGGTGAATTTCAGCAGCGCCCACGTAAGCACTACAACGATAGCCGCCACGAGCACAGGCGTCGGCACCGGAAGCCCGGGCACGAACGAACCGAGCAGGCGGTACTGTTCGTTTCGTACATACAGAATCAGACCGTCCGTAATCAGCTGCGCAATACCGCGGCCGGCGGTAAACAGAATCAGCGTTGCAACCATCGGCTGTATCTTCATTTTGGCTACGAGGAATCCGTTCCACGCGCCGCACAGCGTGCCGGTCAAGAGCGCGAGCAGAAAACCAACCGCGTACGGCACATTGTATGTATCTCCGGAACCAAGCGAAAAACACGCCACCGCGCCGGCAACTGCGCTTACCGCACCGACCGATATATCCGTACCGCCGGATGCGGCGACAACGAGCGTCATGCCGACAGCAAGGATAACGAGCTCGCTGCCGCGGTTAATAATATCGATGATATAGCCGTACAGCACGCCGTTCTGGATGCTGATATTAAAAAACGACGGCGTTTTAACGATGTTGAACAGCACGACCAAACACAAACACAGCAGCGGCAGGAACAGCTGATGACGGTATATCTTTGACCAGCTGAATCCGCCTTTCGTCTTGAGTGCCTTAGTATCGCTCATTTATTTCCTCCGGCTATCGCCATCATGATTTCCGACTGCGTAAGATGCAGCCCGTCAAGCTCGCCGACTTTCGCTCCGTCGCGCAGAACGCCGAGCCGCGATACGGTACGCAGCATTTCTTCGATTTCAGAAGAAATAAGCAGCACCGACATGCCTTCTTTTGCAAACTTGACAACCAGTTTCAGGATTTCTGTCTTGGTGCCGACGTCTATACCGCGCGTCGGTTCGTCAAGGATAAGGAACTCAGGATGCGTCAGAAGCCAGCGGCCGATAATCACTTTCTGCTGATTGCCGCCGGACAGGTTTTTAATCGCCGTATCGCGGCTGGAAGTCTTTATCTGCAGAAGCTTGATATACTCGTCGGTAAACTTTTCCTGGTCTTTGCGGCTGATAAGCTTAAAGATGCCGCGCTTTGCCTGCAGTGCGATAATCAGATTCTCGCGCACGGACAAATCGGCAAAAATGCCTTCTACCTTGCGCTCCTCAGGCAGGAATGCCATGCCGTTTTTCATCGCCACGATCGGCGCCGTTACGCGCACCTTGCGCCCGTTTACGCGGAGCGATCCCTTATCCGGCTTGTCCGCGCCGTAAATAGCGCGCGCAAGCTCCGATCTTCCCGAGCCGAGCAGCCCCGTAAGACCGACAACCTCGCCTTTGTAAATGTCGATATCAAACGGCTTGATCGTGCCTGCGTGCGCAAGCCCGTGCGCGCTGATAACAGGTGTCTCTCCCTCATGCGAAACGGCCTCTTTGCCCTCTGTGCTTTTAATGTCTTCCCGGTCGTCAAAGTCCTTGCCGAGCATCTTTGCGACAAGCTGCACGCGCGGCAGTTTTTCCGTCTCATACTCGCCGACAAGCGTGCCGTTCCGCAGCACGGTAATGCGGTCGCACACTTCGTACACCTGCTCAAGAAAGTGCGTAACAAAGATAATGCCTATGCCGCGCTTCTGCAGCATACGCATCATGCTGAACAGCTTCTGCACTTCCTGATCGTCAAGACTGGAAGTCGGCTCATCGAGAATCAATACTTTTGAAGATATATCTACGGCGCGCGCAATCGCAACCATCTGCTGAATCGCGACCGAATAGTTTTCCAATTTTTTCGTAACATCAACCGGTATCTGCAAATCATCAAGCAGCTTCTGCGCGCGGCTGTTCATTTCTTTCCATGAAATAAAACCGGCCTTGCGCGGCTCCCGCCCGATATAAATATTTTCAGCAACAGACAGGTTCGGACACAGGTTTACTTCCTGATATACGGTGCTGATGCCGTTTTTTTGTGATTCCTGCGGCGAATGATTTATAATCGGGTGGTCTATACCGGCAACGCGGATCTCTCCGGTTTCAAACTCATGCACGCCGGTCAGCACCTTTATCAGCGTAGATTTTCCCGCTCCGTTTTCGCCCATCAGCGCGTGGATTTCGCCAGCGCGGAGAGTAAAATCAACAGTATCAAGCGCTTTCACTCCGGGAAAGTTCTTTGATATGCCTTTCATCGTTAATACAATATCACCCATTTTCTCCACTTCTTTTTCCACTTCCATTCTAAAAAAACGGGCACAACCATCAGCGTCAAACAGGTTGTGCCCGTATACCAAGCGTTACAAAAAATTAGTATGCGCGGTTAGGCAGTTCGGCAGCAGCGTTCTTGATGTCGAATACGCCTTCGTCAACATACTGCTTCTTTTCTACCGGTTCACCGGCTTCAAGCTTCTGAATGATTTCTGCTACACGCGGACCATGCAGCGGGTTGCATTCAACAGCGCAGTTGATTTCGCCGGCGATAATGCGTTCAAACGCAGCGCGCACCGCGTCAAACGTGATGATAATGATGTCTTCGCCGGGTTTCTTTCCGACAGCCTTGATAGCATCGATAGCACCAAAGCCCATGTTGTCGTTTTCAGCGATAACGATGTCGATATCGGGATATGCCTTGAGGAAAGACTCCATGACTTCCTGACCCTTGCTCTGGGTGAACTCACCGGTCTGCATCGCGAGGATGTTGTAGCGCTCCGGCTTTTCGCCCATGAGGCGGGTAACGCCCTCGGTGCGGCCGACCTGCGCAGAAGCGCCGATTGTTCCCTGCAGGATAACAACGTTCATCAGCTCGTCGCCGCGGCCGATTTCTTCAAGATACGCGTCCAGCCATTTGACTGCGTCTTCACCTTCTTTTACGAAGTTGCCGCCGACCCAGCATACGTACAGAGACTCGTCAGTTACTTTAACTTCGCGGTCTGAAAGGATAACCGGAATACCGGCAGCCTTGGCTTCAGAAAGAACAGTTTCCCAGCCGGTCTCAACAACAGGAGCCAATACGATATAGTCAACTTCCTGCTGAATAAAGTCGCGGATAGCGCGGATCTGGTTTTCCTGCTTCTGCTGCGCATCGTTGAAAATCAGCGTGTAGCCGTTTTCGGGAACAAATGTCGTCTGGAAAGACACCGTGTTGGCGGTGCGCCAATCCGATTCCGCACCGACCTGCGCGTAGCCGACAACAATCGTGTCATTGCCTGAATCAGCGGGAGCTGCCGCCGCACCTGAATCCTGACTGCCGCCGGCAAACGCAGCGCCGGCCATCAGAGCACAAGCCATCACACCTGCAACTAATTTTTTCATTGTACACTCCTTTTCTCGTACAAACGATAGATCCGGCAGACGGCGCCGTGCCGCCTGTCATACACTTATAATACAACTGCCTTACTGTTTTGTCAATAAAAAACAAAACAACTTTTCCAATAAAACAGCAAATAAGCAGTAAAATGTATTCTTAATAAAAACAATATTGGCGCAAATATAACAGCAACTGGTATTGCCTCACGCGCGTGCAGTCCTGTTTGCAGTTTCACTGCGGGGGATGTTTGCGCTTGCACGCGGGCTTTTTTCTTCCTTATTCTCTGTACTATGCTTTTCCGGGGAGGGAGGAAACCCTTCCTCTCCTCCGGCACTGCGGCTTGCCGCGGTTCAGTAAACGGCACGCTCCAGGCTGTTAAGTTTAGGGCAGAGCCCTAAACTTGTATGAGTACAGCCGCATTTCGTTCACACAGCAAGCCTCTGTTCATACGCTGTTTGCTTATAAGAAAGTAAATGCTGATGCCCTAGTCTTAAAATGCGCAGCATTGACATTTTTTTTTTTTTTGTCATATTGTGGCATTACCCAACAGCATATACATAGGGAGAAAAAACATGGGAATATATGAAAAAGCGGCGCTGAAAGCCGCGGCACAGTTACGGGAAAACAAAAACGCCAATCCTGAAACGATCTGGAAAAAAGCTGTCGCGGAATTTACCGACAGCGTGAATTCTATTTACAAGGGCTGTCCCAAAAATACCTTTCTCGGTCTGCTCTACGCCAAAAAGATACAGGGGTTGGAAAGCGTTTCAAATATACTGTTTGTATCTAAAGAACAAGAGTATGCACTTAAAGCATGCGAATTGCTTAAAGAGCACCCGGAACATGCCGCGGAATCACGCGGAAAATTCTGGGACAGGATTTCGCATACGGCGCATCAGCAGCAGCTTGATGTAGTTTTTGCTTTCTATAACGCAGGTTTGCTGAATCTGCAGTAACCCATAGCAGAACAGGAGCGTATATATGCTGACAGACGAAGAATGGAAAGAAATCAAAGAAAACAGGGAACGGGATCGCAAAAAAGACGAAGACCGGCAAAAATACGGCACGCATAAAAAGCACGGAAATTACAATGCGTATGTAAATCCGTGGTGGTATGTACTGCTTGGTCTGCAGCTTATCTCATTTGTGTATTCACTTTTTGTGCAGCACTATATTTCTATAGCAAACATATACTATATTGTACTTATCATTATGCGTATCAGCGGAAAAATAACGACTGTCTATTTTTGGCCCTGGTATCTGGTCGGCGGATTTGCAATAGGTATAATAGAATATCGGGTTTTTATTCTGCCGCAAATTAACGCCAGTGTTGACGCCTACATGTCAAATCTTTTTTCAATTTTGTTTGTGCTCGGTCTTGTCAACAGCTGTTCATGATACGCGTTCGCAGTACACTCGCAGCTTCACGGCATGTGCGGACAAACCGCAGTGCTGGAAGAGAGGGGTTCCTCCCGCTCCAAAACTCGTGCGTGCTTGTTTTTTGCTGCAAAAAACGATACTGTAGCGTATGCCGATATCCGCTGATTTTCCGTTTCAGGAGTATCTGCCGTTCTGGGACGCGCTGCCGCGCGAACTGCAGACAGAGCTCCGCGCAGCAGCGCAGCTCAGGCATGCGCATACAGACCAGGTCATACATACCGGCGGCCGCTGCGACGGCTTTTTTATCATCGTCAGCGGCAGGCTCCGCTGCCGCACCGCGGCAGAAAGCGGGCGCAGCATAACGCTTTTCAGGCTCTTTGCGCACGACGTGTGCCTGTTTTCCGCATCATGCATTTTAAAAAGCATCTCGTTCACCGTAACGATTGAAGCCGAATGTGATACAGACTATCTGCGCATCCCGCCCGCCGTGTACCGGCGCGTCAGCGCCGCTTCTGCTCAGGCGGCGCAGTTTACCAACGAAATACTTGCTTCGCGCTTCTCCGACGTAATGTGGCTCATGGATCAGCTTTTGAATCGGCGTATGGACGCGCGCATCGCGGGTTTTCTTATAGAAGAGGCGCGCCTGTGCGGCAGCGATACGCTGCACATCACGCACGAAAAAATTGCGCAGCATTTGGGAAGCGCGCGCGAAGTCGTTACGCGCGTACTCAACTACCTCGCGCACGAAGGCATGATCACGCTTTTCCGCGGCGGCATTGCGATTGCCGACAGCGCACGGCTGTCAGAGCTCGCAGAAGACGCCGTTCCGTAACTCTGTCACAGACGGCAGCGCTCCCGTTTGCTATATTTGTTCCATAATACAGCAACACAAACGGAGGTACATACATGATAACTGAAGTTGCCAGCAATACGTTTAAGACCGAAGTGCTCGACGCCGCGTCTCCGGTGCTCGTTGATTTCTGGGCGCCGTGGTGCGGGCCCTGCCGCATGTTTTCTCCGATAATCGAGGAATTCGCACAGGAACAGGGCGCAAACGTTAAAGTAGCGAAAGTCAATATCGATAACGCGCCTGACCTTGCGCAGCAGTACGGCGTTATGGGCGTACCGACAGTCGTGCTCTTTAAAAACGGCCAGCCGGTGCAGCGAGCTGTAGGCGTGCAGCCCAAAGAAGCCCTGCGCGCCATGGTGCAGTAGACCGAACTGAACACAAAAAACTCCCCGCACGGGGAGTTTTTTATATGAACAGGCGTTCCGGCTGCACGGCGCTACTCGTCTGCGTCGGAGACCGAATCCGGCTCAATGACGAGCGGGCGGTTCCGCCATTCCCACACGACAAAGCCCGCGCCGAACACGATGAGCAGCGCGCCCAATACGCGCACGAGCATAATGCCGATGGAGGCGGGCATCGCAAACAGAATCGCCGCCAGTATTATCGAAAGCGCAATCTCGCCCCAGTAGTATGTTGTGCCGTACCCCGCCTGACGTATTTTTGCCGTCAGGTATATCTCGGCAAGCGCCGCCAGAAGCAGATACGCGCCGAGCAGGTACAGCATGACCGTCCACACTGCGCCGGCAAGCGCAAGCGGCAGCGCAACAGCAGCAATGCCCACCGCGATGCTGGCAATACCGCGCACGAGCGCCACGCGGCTGAAATATGAGTCGTCAAGCAGCCTGCGCACATACACGACATTGTACAGGCCGTTGATGACAGCAGCGATGCCGAGCACGATAACGGACACCCTGATACAGGCTTCGGGCGCGAAAATCATTAAAAGTCCGATGACCGCAGACAGGATGCCGGTACTGATATACGCTTTTCTCACTGATTTATCCTCCGTTTACAAGATAGTATTCCATTAGCAGTTAGTATATACGGTAATGCAAAAAAACAAAAGTCTGAAAGCGCAGCGGCAGCTCTGCAGGTTCCCCACGGGATGTTTCTGCGTTCGCACGCGGAGCTTTTTCTTTGCACGCCGCGGTATTTCAGCTGCTGCGTATGCACGCGGCGTTTTTTTCTTATTCTCTGTAATTCGTTTTCGGAGAGGACTAAGTCCGAGCAGCAATCACACACGCTGATAAAACCAGAGTAAATATCCCGGCATCAGATTTCCCATTTAAAAAATAAAAATTTGGCGATGGCAAAATTTTATTTTGCCATTTATCCTGAGTGAATTTTGCCGATGGCCAGCGAGACACTTGCCGTCGGCAAACGTTTCATTTGCCGACGGCAAACAAAAAATTTGCAATCGGCAAGTGCGCCGCTGGCCGACGGCAAATTTTTTACCGGATAAACGGCAAATGTAAATTTTGCCATCGGGAATTTTTTTGCCGTCGGCAAATCTCTTGCCGCAGTACGCAGCGCCAGTGCAGCAATCGAACCGCAGAGACTGGCAGAAAAAGAGCCGCGCGTGCAAGCGCAGACATTCCCTCTTGACAAGAAAAACGCTTTTGCGCTAGTATACCCGCACACGACGCAGGGTAGAGCAGTTGGCAGCTCGTCGGGCTCATAACCCGGAGGCCGTAGGTTCGAGTCCTACCCCTGCTAACAGAGAAAGTCTGATACAGCGTATCAGACTTTTTTTATTCCCCTGACAGCCGACAGACATGAAACGCAACGGTAAAGCGCGTTTCTCCGTCTGCGCTTTCGGCGGTAATGTGCGCGCCGTGGCGTTCGGCTATCTGACGTGCTATCGCGAGGCCAAGCCCCGTTCCGCCCGTTCTTTCGGTATTTGACGCGCGGTAAAAACGATCGAATACGTGCGGCAGTGCTTCAGGCGCAATGCCGCTGCCGTTGTCGCGCACGCAGGCGCTGACAGCGTCCTGGCTGCGGATGAGCGAGAGCGATACTTCTGCCCCTTCGGGAGAAAACTTGACAGCGTTGTCAAGCAGTATCAGCAGAAGCTGGCGGATGCGCCCGTAATCGCCTAAGACAGTGCAGTCTTTTTCTGTGCTTTTAAACACGATGCGCACCGATTTAGGCGCGGCAATGCGCCGCGCCGCGCGCACCGCATCCCGTGCGACGTCGTGCAGGTCAAACGTTTCTTTTTCGAGGCGGAACTGCTCGTTCTGCAGGCGGGAGAGATCGAGCAGATCGTTTATGAGCCGTGAAAGCTGTTCTGTCTCGCGCTGCATCTGCGCGTAGTATTCTGCGGTCTCTGTCTCGCCGCGTACCGCTCCGCTTAAAAGCATTTCAACCGAACCTTTGAGCACCGCCGCCGGCGTGCGCAGCTCATGCGATATATTTGCAAAAAAGTCGTCGCGCATCCGGTCAAGCGACTTGCGCTCCTGTTCTGCCTGTTCAAGCCGGCCGGCAAGCGAGTCAACGTCGGCGGCAAGCAAGCCGATTTCGTCATCGTCGTTCACGCCGCAGCGTTCACCGTAGCGGCCTTCGGCAAGGCAGCGCGCCGTCTCCGAGATGCGCACGAGCGGGCGGGTAAACCGCCTGCTGAGAAGGAACGCCGCACCGGCAGCGGCCGCCGCCGCAGCCGCCGCCCCGAGCGCGAGCGCGTGCAGCGCGGGCGTTACCGCGCTGAGCACGCTGCTTTCCGGCGAGAAAAGCAGCGCTGCGCCTGCGGTATTTCCTGAATTGTCCCGTATCGGCACGCCTACGATAAGCGCTGCCGTGCCGAAGCCTGGGCCGCTGCCCGGGGGCAGGCGCTGTTTAAATGACGCCGAAGAGCCGTCAAGCAGGCCGGCGACCGCCTGCCGCAGTTCCTGCGGCAGTTCCTGTGCGGCGGCTGTGTACGATTCTGCGTACGGGACGTGATTTCTGCCGTGCATCCGGTTCCCGCCGCTTGAATCGGTGCGCATACACTGCATATTCATGCCGCGGTCTGCTATCCACATATCGGTTACAGCTATCTGTTTAAGAAACTGCCGGTAGATCCCAAATACACGCCGTTGTGCGCTGCCGTGCATACCGTATGGGCCGAGCGTCTGCGCGACGGCGAACGCCTGTTCGGTCATATGCTGCTGCTGGAGATTCGTCTCATGCAGGCGGAACAGCGACACGAATACAATGGTAAGCACGAGCGTAAAAAGCAGCAGCACCGCCAGAAAATACACGGCAATGCGGGAAAATATCGATGTCTTCATACGTGTTTTCATTGGACGCGCTCAAACCGATAGCCTGCGCCGCGCACCGTTTCGATTGACCAGTCTGGATGGCTGGCGGCGGCGAGTTTTGCGCGCAGCCGCTTGATGTGCGAATCCACGGTGCGCGGATCGCCGTAGTAGTCTATGCCCCACAGCTGATCGAGGAGCATATCGCGCGTAAATACGCGCCCCGCGCCTGATGCGAGCGTCCACAGCACGTCTGTTTCGCGTTTAGTCAGCACGACCGGTTCCCCGTTTATTTCTACGCGGTACTCGTCGAGGTCTATGCGGAGGCTGCCCGCGTGCAGTGTGCGCCGCTGGCTCGGCACAGTTTCGCGTCCGATGCGGCGCATGACAGCGCGCACGCGCGCCATGACTTCCGCAGGCGAAAACGGTTTTACAATGTAGTCGTCCGCACCGATGTCCAGCCCCATGATTTTTTCAAATTCTTCGCTGCGCGCCGTTATCATGAGCACGGGTACGGTGCTTTCAGCTCGTATAAGACGGCATACCTGAAAGCCGTCTATTTGGGGCATCATCACGTCGAGCAGTACAACTGCGGGCTCTTCAGTGCGGAAGAGTTCGAGCGCCTGAGCGCCGTCGTATGCGGCGAGCGGCGTGAAACCTTCTGCGCGGGCGGCGTCGCAGAGAATACGCACGAGCTGTTTGTTGTCATCCGCGATCAGCATAACTGCCATACTGCGTCTCCTTGTCTATGCGATAAAAATATTCTACTATATATATGTGTCAAACACATGGCAGTGTACACGGTAAAAAACAATAAAATATATGCGTTCTGCCGTATATTTGACACACACGCGGTATATGATGCGCGTGTCAGTTTGACAATACTATAACATCCCGATAAGGAGAAACACAAATGAAAAAAACATGGTGTATGGCCGCAGCGCTTGTTCTGCTCGCGGCGGCGGTTCCAGCAGCCGGCTGGGGAGCGCAGGGCGCGGAGGAAGGAACGACGTATACGGTAGAAGAAATGCTTGAGTTTGCCGTTCAGGATGAATACCGTATGCAGCGCCTGTACGGTGTTCTGCAGCCTGATAATTACTGGGCACGCAGCCCGCATATGGATATGCTTGCAGTGCTGTGCGCGCGCTACGGTGTCGATGTTCCCGCAGACAATCCCGACGCATATGAGCTGCCGCAGGCTTCAGACTCCGCAGAGAGCGTGCTGCAGGCAATAGAAGACGCGCAGGCTGAATCCGTGGGCATGTACAGCCGGTTCCTTGCAGAAGATTTGCCCGCTGATGTGCGCGATGTGTTTTGGCGGCTTCGCAGCTCAGGCGAACGGCAGCTTGCCGCACTGCAGCGCGGCGGGTACGGCTACGGCCCTGCCGCAGGCGGCGGATATTACGGACGCGGCAGAGACTTTGGTGC
>DXHG01000056.1 GCA_019113455.1 Candidatus Treponema faecavium
ATGTAGAGCTCCTTGCACGCAGCCTCGCGGTCCGCGTCTGTTACCTTTGCCGGAAACACCAGGCCGCGCATCACGGCGGGCTTTGTCAAAAACACTTCTTCAAGGCGCTCAAGGTTAGACGGGTTTGCAGGGTCCGCAGGTCCGCGCTTTTCAAGCGGCACGAGGGAATCGGGCATCTGGCATTTGCCCGACACGTCGGCGCAGAGCGCCGGAGTGGAATCGGTAACAAAGCCGTTTACCGGCAGAGAAAACTTCCAGCTGTAGAGCCCCGCGACAAGATTTGCGTAATTATCCGCGTCAACTGCGTAGTATATATCGCCGTACACTTCTTCTTTTAAGCGCGAAAACGCAAACGTATAAAAAAACGCCTGCGGCAAAAGCCGCCCGATATTGGCCGTATTTGCAAGCGTAACACCATAGCGCGCGATTATGTTGCGGTGAGAAAACAATTCCTTTGTCAGCGCAAGGCAGTCCGCAAGCGTTCCGTCAAGTTCAACCGGATACGCATTGCCGCCGTTCCAGATACAGTCGGCGTCCTCAAAACCGCACGCGCGCCCGGCCGGAAACAGCACCACCGCTTTTAAATGCGCCGCACCGCGCAGCGCGTGAATAACGGACGCACCCAAGCCGCCGTTTGACACCGCAAACACAACCGCCGTTTTATTCTGCATGAGCAGGATATGCTCAAGACACGAAACAAGATACGAAACGCCGAAATCCTTGTAGCAGCCGGTGGGACCATGGAACAGCTCGAGCACATACAGCGAGTCGTCAAGCCGGCGTATCTGCGGACTGAACGGAAACGCCCGCGTCGCAATCGCTTCCGAGATAATCGGGCTGAATTCTTCCTTTATCAGAGCAGACGTCAGCGCTCCCGCAAGCGAAGCAAACGACGTCTTGCTGTTCATATATAAAATCCACGGGCGGAGGTTTTCCTCATATGCCGGAACATAGAGACCGCCGTCAGCCGCCATGCAATCGAGCACCGCCTGCGCAAACGAGACTTTTATAGCGGGATTGCGAGTGCTGTAAAACTGCATATATACCTCCCATGCCGCTACTTTACCATAATATGAAAACTAACACCAGCAGATACCGGCACTAAACGGCACATAACCTGCCGCAGCCCTGCGGAGTTTACTCTGTACGCGCACGTACGGCACACGTGCGGCGCCGTTTGCCAATTGCAAATAATATCACTTCAACTTGAAAGACACTATTCCGCAAGCTGCGGAAAACTATTTTGCCGACGGCAAGTGAATCATTTGCCGTTGCCAAACGGTGCGTTCTGCTGCAGACCTTCAGCAGAACGCCCTCATATACGCTGCGCACGTACGGCGGGCAGATGTCTGTTCACTGCAGGAAGTTTCTGCGTATGCACGCGGGCTTGCTTCTTATCCTCTATAATTTGTCTTTTTGGGGAGGGAGGCACTCCGCTGCTTCAGAAGCGGGTCTCCTCTCTCCCCAGAAAACAATATTGACTCTCACGCGCCATCACCGCTACACTGAAAAAGAAAGCATACAAGGAGCATGTGTGAACCCATTTATCTGCTTTGACGCAGTGCAGTTTACCTATCCGCCGCTTGAAGGCGACACGGACGAAAACGGAAACCAGATTATCCCCAAGCCGGTCTTTTATAACTTTTCGGCGGAGCTTCCCGCAGGCGCGGTGCATCTTACCGGTCCTAACGCGTCGGGAAAATCGACGTTCATGCTGCTCGCCGCAGGCAGGCTACACCCCGAGCGCGGAAGCGTCCGACTGTTCGGCTCGGACACAGCGCGGCTTTCTCCGGAACAACTGCAGGAGTATGCCTCGTTTATCTACCAGAACATGGAGTTTGAAACGGCGCAGCCGGCAGCAGAGCTGCTTGCGTACGTGTACGCAAATGGTTTTTTTTCGGGCAATACGCCTGCGATTGACTCAAACACATACCGCAGCCTGCATGAAGAAGTTATCTCTGTCTTTGAGCTCGAACCCGTGCTTGCGCACCGGCTCACGGAGCTTTCCAAGGGCGAAATACAGCGCGTACTGCTTGCGTTTTCGTTTCTGTACGGCTCAAAAAGCATTTTTATGGACGAGCCGCTGTTTGCGCTTGAGCAGTATCAGAAAGAACGCGCGCTTTCATATATACGCTCATACGCGAAGCAAAAACAGGTGCCCATATATCTTTCCATGCACGAACTTGAGCTTACGCGCCGCTTTGCCGAGCTCGTGATGCTTTTTTATCCTGATCGGACAATCGATTTAGGAACACCTGACGAGGTGCTCACCCAAAGCGCGCTTGAAAAAGCGTACGGCGTGCCGCTTGCCATGCTCAAGGACGCAGAAAAACTCACGCGCGAAAATCTCAAAGAGACGGCGGCGGTGCTTTCGGCGCAGTAATATGCGGCCCCGCACTCCGCAGGGAGGAATCGCAATGACGCATACAGCGCCAAAAACGGACACATCAGGCACTGCGTTCGTATTCAGCGAAGAAGACCGCGCGAAAGGCAAGCGCATCGCGTGGATTTCGTATTTCGGTATATTGTTTATCGTTCCGCTCATTGCCGCGCGCAATTCAGCGTTCGCGCGGTTTCACGCGAACCAGGGCGCGGTGTACTTCTTGTTCAGCATACTTGCGGGAGCCGTCTCAGTCGCTGTCATGAGACTGCCTCGAGTCGGCTCGATCTGCTCGTTTGCGATATTTTTGCTGCTTGTAGCCGCGATGCTCTGGGGAGTGATTACCGCCGCCTCAGGAAAGGCAAAACCGCTCCCGCTTATCGGGCGCATACGGCTCTTTGCATAAAAAAACGGTGTTCCGTTATCAGAACACCGCCTGCGGCTGTCTTTTCAGCTTCTAGCCGATCTTTGCCTTGCTTATAAAGCACGCGCAGCCTTCACCCGGGTACTTAACCCGCATTTCTTTTACGATTTCCACAATTCCCGCCGCCTCTTCCGCACCGCAGAACACCAGATACAGGCTGTTGAGCTGCGGCCAGATGGCGTCTCCCATTTTGGGAACGGAATAGCCCTGCCCCATAACGGCAGGAATCTTCGTGAACATTTTGGCAACGCCTTTCGCACGGCACAGTTCCATAAAGTCTTCTTCCGTACCCTGACTGCACATGATTTCAATGCGCGTAAGCTTTTCTTTTTTTGCTTTCGGCACGGCGGACAGTTCTGGCTGCTGTGCGGGTGCGGCAGGCGCCTGCTGCTGAACGGGCGCGCTTTTGGCAGCAGACTGCACCGCAGCAGGCTGTGCGGCGGTCTGCTGTTTTTTTGCAGCTTTCTGTTCTTTGACAGCGGACTGCACGTCTGCCGCGGCAGACGCAGGCTGCGGCAGAGCAGCCTGCGCAAGAACCTGGACGCTTTCGGCAGCCTTCTGCTTTTTCGCCTTTTTCTTCTTTTTCTTTTCCTGCGTATCTTTACCAACAGGAGTTTCTGCTGTATCAGTCATTATTCGACACTCCTTCAGAAGGGAATACCGCGGCGACAGCCTGCTGGCGCTTCATCTGCCGGCGTTCCCTGCGTTTTGCTTTGCGCGCAGCAAGCCGTTCGCGCGCGCGGTTAAATGCATAATACACGATAGGCATAAAGAACAGCGTCATCGTTGTACCGAACGTCAGACCGCCGAGTACGGTCTGTCCAATCGGCTGCGTCATTTCGGAACCTTCTCCCGGGAAAAACGCCATCGGAATAAGACCGAGCACCGTTGTCAGTGTCGTCATCAGAATAGGGCGAAGACGGTTACGGCACGCCTCAATGCAGGCTTCGCGCAGTTCAAGGCCGCGCTTCCGCAGCAGGTTCGTGTAGTCTACCAAAACGATACCGTTATTAACGATAATACCAACCAGAATCAGCATACCGACAGCCGTCATCACATTGAGCGGGTTGCCCATAATCAGATACACGCTGATAACGCCGATGAGCGAAAGCGGTATCGTAAACAGAATGATAAACGGATCGATAAACGATTCAAACTGGCTTGCCATAACGGCAAATACGAGCGCGATAGCCATGATGATAATGACGATAAACGTTTCTTTCATGTTGTTCAAGTCTTCGATATTGCCCGCATAGCTGAGCGTCATATCGTCTCCGAGGATAACATTCGCCCTGATGGCATTGTCAACCTGCCGCTGCACAAAGTCAGTAGAATCACGGTTCTTATTGACCTGTTTTGCCGTAATGTGCACGGCGCGCGTCTGGTCTTCGCGGTTAATCGTTACCGGCGATGTTGTTTCTTCGTAATGCGCAAAGCTTGACAGCGGGATGCGCTGTCCGGCGCTGTTCGTTACGAAAATCTGCTCAATATCGGCAATGCGCGCACGGTCTTCTTCGGGCAGACGCACAACAATATCTATATCGTCTCCATCTTCGTCCTGATAGGTGCTCGCAATCTGTCCGTTGATGTTGCCGTTCAGCTCGCTGCTTACCGTCGCGATCGTAACGCCGAGGTCGTACATGCGCGCGCGGTCAATGACCAGCTGTACCTGCGGCAGTCCGTCTTCCAGGTCCATCTGCACGTCGGTGATATACTGCGAAAGTTCTTCTCCCTGCATCAGATCGCGTATTTGTGTCGCGACGGCGCGCAGGTTGTCAAGGTTATTGCTCTTGAGCAGCACATCGATATCATTGCCGCTCATGCCGTTGCTGCTCGCACCCACCGTAAAGTCAGCGCCCGGAAAGCGGTCAAACAGTGCGCGGGCTTTTGCTTCCGCCTCGTTTCCGCCGTCCCAGCCAGGTTCACGCTCGTCTGACGGCCACACATTTATTGTCAGAGACGCAGTATTTCCAGAAGAACTGCCCATCATGCCCGAACTGCCTACCGATATGGTAGTTGACTTTAAGCCCACGATGCTTTCGCGCACGAGCGCGTCAAATTCGCGGATAACGGCATCGGTTGCCTCAAGACGCGTGCCTTTCGGCATCTCAAGGTCGATACGCACGGAGTTTGATTCCTGGTCAGGCGTCAGAATAAAGCCGATAACGGGAATCATGATAATGCTTCCGATAAACATGAGGCCGAGAATAATCGCGATGATGAGCTTGTGCTTAAGCACAAAGCGCACGCCAGAGGCATAGCCGTTGTCCATGCCGTCAAAGAACCGCGTCATCGCGTTGTCAATCGTGCCGAGCAGGCCGGAGCGGCGGCGATTTGCGATGTTTTCCAGCTTGAGGTACTTGGAAGACAGCACCGGCACAAATACAATCGCCACAATCAGTGAGCACATCAGACAGAACACGACCGTGAATGTAAGGCCCGAAAACAGCTGTCCGACAATGCCTAAGTCGTTGCCGTACATGATAAGCGGCAGGAATACGCACACGGTCGTGAGCGTACTTGCCACGATAGCCAGAAGCATTTCCTGCGAGCCGAGCACTGCCGCAACCGTCGGCTTTGCGCCTTTGGCGCGGTAACTGTAGATGTTTTCAAGGATAACGATAGAGTTATCCACAAGCATACCAACGCCGAGCGAAAGACCCGCCAGCGTCATGAGGTTCAGCGTAAAGCCGGTAAAGTACATGATACCGAGCGTAATAATCAGCGACAGCGGGATAGCGACGCCGATAATAATCGTACTTTTGATGCTGCGCAAAAAGATAAACAGGATGATAACCGCCAGCACGGCGCCCTGGATAACAGAATCAAGAATATTGCTGATAGCAATCTTTATGTCTTCCGTCGTATCCATACCGACTTCTATAGAAATATCGGACGGCAGTGTCGTCCTGATTTCTTCTACGCGGGCAAGCGCCTGCTCTGCCGTCTGCACGGAGTTTTTACCGCTCTGCTTCTGAATACTGAGCATAACGCACGGCTCTCCGTTCCAGTAGGCAAGGCTCGACACATCCTTATAGCCGTCATACACGTCGGCAATATCGCGCAGCAGAATCTTGCGTACCAGCGTGTTTCCTGTGCCGTCTACTTCCGTCTTATACGAGATAACGGTATTTTTTACGTCTTCCACAGACGTAAACTGACCGGACGTTTCAATAGAATATTCCGTGTCGCCCTCATCGATAGTGCCGCCGGATGCCTGAATGTTCTGCGCCGCAATCATCTGCGAGATCTGATTGATCGTCAGCGAGTATGCCTGCAGACGGTCGCGGGGAATATTGATGATAATAGCCTTCTCGCGGCCGCCGATGATGTTTGCAGAAGCAACGCCGTCTATCTGCTCAAGGCGCGGCTGAATCACGTCTTCGGCATAATCGTACAGTTCCTCAGGCGTGCGGTTTCCCGTAATCACAAAGCTCATAATCGGAATCATCGACGGATCCATCTTGATAATAATCGGAGACTCCGCCTCTTCAGGCAGAAAGCCTTTGATAATATCAAGGTTGTCGCGCACTTCTGCCATCGCCTCGTTTAGGTCCGTTCCCTGGTTAAGTTCCAGGAACACGGTGCTTGAACCGGTTGACGACTGGGACGAAAGCGTTTTAAGCCCCGAAATACCGGAAAGCACGCTTTCGATACGCCGCGAGATACTGCGCTCCACTTCTTCAGGACCCGCGTTTTCATACTGCGTAATAATGGCAATATACGGCAGCTCCATATCGGGCAGCATATCTATCGGCAGGCGCATTGTCGAATACACACTGAGCGCCGCCAGAATAATAAAGATAATCAGGATGGTAACGGGTTTGTTTACCGCCGTTTTTGATAATGACATTACCGGCTTTCTCCTTAATTGCTGGAAACAACGTTGACCTTGCTGCCATCGTCAAGCAGGGTCTGACCGCTGATAATCACTTCACTTCCTATATTGAGTCCGGAAGTGATTTCCTGTCTGTCATCCACTTTAAGCCCAAGCGTTACGCCGCACAGCACCGCCGTTCCGTTCTGCACGATAAACACATAAGGCGTATCGTTGCGCACGACAACTGCCGCTGCAGGCACAACGATGACGTTTTCTTTTGTATCCGTTACAAGCTTAACCCGCGCGTACATGCCGATTTTAACGCGGCTGTCTTCGGGGTCAAGGCGCAGTTTAACCGTCATCGTGCGCGTTACTGTGTCGAGCACGGGGCTTATCTCCGTAACGCGCGCGGTAAATGTTTCTCCCGGGTATGCGTCAAACGTGAGCGTTGCCGTCTGCCCCAGCTGCACGCGCGACACATAGCGCTCCGCGACGCTGATCGTAATTTCCACGTCGGACGTACTGCTGATAGTGCCGATAGGCGTAGACGGAGACACCGTAGCGCCGATAGACAGCGGGAACGAGCTCACCGTGCCGGCAACCGGCGCGCGCACGGGGCTCGGTTCATAGTACAGGCCCGGTTTTGACGGGTCTACCGTTGCCAAAAGCTGATTGCGCTCCACATATTCGCCAACTTCCACGTATTTGTTAAGCAGCTTGCCTGAAGCATCGGGCAGCACGTCAACGTTTGAAACAGCCGCCACATCACCGCCGAACTCAAGATAATCGTCAAGGTTTGCGGGCACGGTCTTATACGTGTTGACCGCGTACGTGATTTCTTCCGTCTGCTGCGACACCGGCGCCGCTTCATGACCTGCGCCGCGATTGCAGGCCGTTATGCCAAGGACGGCGGACACAGCTGCCGCCGCCAGTACGCATTGCTGTATTTTCTTCATCACATGACTCCTTTATTCTTCTATAGTAGTATCAGTATTCTGACTGTCCGGTGCAGGCTCGGTATTCATGAGTTTCGTGTTGAGCGTATACTCCAGATCAAGCACGCCGGCAAGGTAATTGTATTTTTCGTTAATAAGCCCGAGCTTTGCCGTATTGAGCTGGTTTTCCGCGTCGCGCACGTCGAGCAACTCCCGCGTTCCGTTGCGGTAAGCGATAACGGTCATATCGTACGAACGCTGCGCAAGCGCGATATTGGCGTCGTTCGCCTCGATGGCGGCGCGGTACGAAGCAAGCGCGTCAACCTGCGTCCTGATGTCAAGCTCCGTGTTCTCGACAAGCGTTTCCATGTTGATTTCAAGCTGGCGTATCTGGTCTTCGGTATCCTTCATCGCCTGAAAACTCTGTGAAAACGGCAGCATCTCAAACAGGTTCCACGAAAGCGTTGCCGAAAAAGCGCCGTTATCCTTTTTGTACCATTCGTCGCCAAAGGCGTCGCCGATCGGCTGCGCGTACGGCTGCCAGCCCCACGACAGCGACAGATTGGGGGAGAACAGCTGAAACTTCTGCACGCCGAGATTCAGCTCAAGCAGTTCAATGTTCTTCTGCATCGCACGGACGTCGATATTTGACATCAGATACTCGGAAATAAGGTTTTCCACATCGAGTTCCAGATAGTCAGGCTCAATCACGCCGTCAAGCGCTACCTGCGTACCCACCGGCATACCGAGCACAAACGCGAACATGTCAAGCTGCTGGCGGAGCGACTGCTGCGCGGACAAAAGCTGCGGCTTGAGATTCTCGTACGTTACCTGAGCCTGCAGATATTCAAGCTCTGACACGCGGCCGTTGCGGTAATTGGTGCGCGCCTGAATCATGCGGCTTTCGGCATTGGCAAGCGTCTCTTCCTGAATCCGCAGGCTCTCCTGCTGCAGAAGCAGCGCGTAAAAGAGCTTGCGGATGTTAAGCTCGTTCTGCTTTACTGCCTGCTCCCACGTGATAAGCCCCGCCTCGTAATTGGCGGTGTTTATTTTAATGCCGTCGATAAGCGCGAGCGACAGATTAAGCGACACGGACACGCCGCCGCTTATCCTCCAATGGTCTCCTTCAGTAGGGTCAGACTCAGGCCTCAGCATTGCCGCCGAGTCTGTCACCTGATTGCTGCGGCTCACGGCGGCGTTCGCATTCACCGACGGAATAAACATGTTCCACGTGTACTGCTTGGCGCGCCGCTTCATTTCCAGGTCTATCTGCGCACTTTTAAGCGTGCGGCTGTGCTCCATCGCGTACTCAACCGCCTCGTCTACCGTGAGCGTAACCGTCTCGCTCTGCTCACTTTGAGCGGCACCGTCAGCTGCGGCAGGCGCTTCCGTCTGCGCTTCCTGCGCTGCAAGCGGCTGTGCCGAGAACACAAAGGCGCTTGCGGCGCATAACACAGCCGCTGCCGCGGCTCCCATGCTTGTTTTTTTCATGCAGATTAAAACTCCTTAATTTATAATCCACTGTCTATATACTGCAGGCCCGCCCCTGCAGGGCCAAGCCTGATACATTCATACAGCACCGGCACCTGCGCCGTAAGCTCGTCTGCCGAAAACCCTAACCGCCCGCCGCGCGTTACAAGCCCGCTGGCAAGCCCCAGCAAAAACCGCGGCAGCACCGAAAGACGCACCCAGCTGTACTGCGGCAAAACGGATACGCCGTTTACAAGCGGCAAAAACAGTTCCGCCAGACGGCTTTCCAGTTCCGTTTCCGTTTTCTGCGCGTTAAACAAAGAAAGCCACGCAAGTACCGCACCCAGATTGCGCCGCGCGCACAGATAGCGCACCGCCGCGCCCAGCATCACGTACACGCCTTCTGAAAACGTCTTGGCCGCGCGCATTTTCTCGCACAAAAACGCAGAAAACAGATCGAGTTCTTCGCGTATTGTCGTAGCTATAAGCTCATGCTTGTTTTTGGAATAGCTGTACAGAGAGCTTTTGGCACGGTGCAGTTTTTCGGCAATGCGGTCAACGGTAACACCGGGAAGCCCGTACTCGCGCACCAGATCCGCTATCGCCGAAAAAAAACGGGACTCGGGCTGCAAGCCGTCATCAGGCGCGCACGCCGCGTTCAGGCGTTCCCGTTCAGCCACCTCAAGCGCCGAAAGCCCCGCATACCCGTGTTCAAGCAGCCTGGTCACGCTGCCGGCAAACTCCTCCGGTTCCGGCATGTCAAACGCGCCGGCGCTTTTTTGGTGCACGATATAGTACAGAGATGCCGTCATTACCAGCGTGCTCACATACATAAAGTATAAAAACTGCTCCATTGTCATATGAGGCAGCACACACTGCGGAACGCCGCGGCTTTCAAGAGCCTCTTTTACTTCCTTTTCAAAATCGGATTCCACCGCTGCCAGCCGGAACAGAAAAAGCAGGTATTCTCCCCTGGTGCATACGGAGGCGATAGTGCTGCGGATACGGGCATCGGGCTTGACGGAGGCAGCGTGCAGCGCACTGAGCACAGCTGCGGCCTCGTCGTACAGGCGCG
>DXHG01000057.1 GCA_019113455.1 Candidatus Treponema faecavium
GATATACGCCGGGCGCGATAGTGCATATGATATGTTCGGCGATGCGGCTGTTTTCTATGCGGACAATGGATTCTTCAGAAACTTTGAGCACATACCCTTTGTACAGCGCCGCCGCGTTATACTGCTCCTGCCAGGTGCGAAGTTCAAACTGCTGATGCTGCGAAAGCGGCGCGCTGCTGTACGCGGCGAGCGTCCGTTCAATATCTTCAGGCGTCAGGTGCTGGTCAAACGCCCGAAAGACGCTCGTCTTTGTCAACTCAAATAACGCCGCTGTGTCATAGCGCGTGAACTGCAAAAACGGCAGCAGCTCAAGCAGTTCCGCAAGCTGCATCCCCGGCAGCACCGTCATTCTGCCCGATGCATCGAGCGTGCACAACCGTTTGGAGTCTTCGCTTGGCGCCGGAACGTTCTTTTGCAGAAAAAGCTCTGAAGCATAATAGCAGCGGCCGTTCCTGCCGAAGTTCCATTTTATCAGTCCCAGCTTTTTCATGCTTTCAAGCAGCCCGGGAGTCCTTTGCAGTTCTCTTCCCTCTGCTGTTCCTTTGGGATAGCCGTACCAGATCGCTTTGTTATCATCGCTGCCGTCTTCTTCCTGCTCCGTATGCCGCCGCAGTATCTCGGCAAACCGCCCGGAACCGGTGTGAGCAGCCGGCGGCGGTGCTGCATCCATAATGCACAGCCGCATAAAACGATGCATCATTGTCTCTGTATAACCTGACTCAGGCATATTGGTACAGATAAAAAGAATTTTGCGCGCGCATAACGCAATCTCGCTTACCGTCGCCGTCTCGTGCGCGGCGGCGCAGAGGTACGCATACTGTTCCGGTTCGGGAAGCTGTGCAAATGATTTCCACATATCCACATTCACGCTCAAGGCGCCGTCTTCCGCTATTCTGAACAGCCCCAGCGTCAGGCACGCCTTAAAAAGCAGCAGCCAGAACTCTTCTGTATCCTCGCAGCTGTCATCGGAAATGAGCGGGAACAATGATTCCAGTTTTGCAAAACTGCGCTTTTTTATCGTGCCGTCCGCCTTGCGTATATCCCCTTCCTGGCTGACAAAGCACAAAAAGCACGCAAGCAGCAGCGGCGAAAGCTCAACAGCATGTATCGCCCTGTTTCTGCAGCCTTCTGCGGCACGCAGGATGCGGTCAATCGTGCACAGCGGAAGAAGCTCTTGTTCAAGCAGCGGATTGATGAAAAAACCGCCTGTCTCGCAGTGCTTTTCATCGCAGTAAAAGATAAGCAGCCGTTCTTCAAGATTTTTCAGACGGCTGCGCAGCTCCGAAAACGAAAACGCCCGTTCAAAGAAAATTTCCAGCAGTTCTGCGGTAACGCCGCCGCGGCCCTGCAGCGTATGCGTGCCGTTCAGTATACGGATCAGAGTGATAATTGCGATGTCTTTTTCGCCGAGCAGCTCACGTATTCTCTGACGGTTCTCCTGGTTATGCAGAAATGACACAAGAGAGTCAATAAGCGTCTGTTTGTTATACGGCGTTTTGATTTCACCCAGATACATGCGCATAAGATCGCAGAAATCATCGCCTGAAAGCGCGGTAAGCGCGCTCCGCCACCGTTCTATGCCGGCAGCTGACGCGGTCTTTGTTTGAGGCATACTATACTCTTCCTTTATTTGGTTCACTGCACAGCTCGTCGAGCGAGTCAGGTCCGGCATAGCGGATAATGCGGTATGCGTATCCCTGTTCGGCAAGAAATTTCTGCCGGTTTGAACCGAAATCTTCTTCCACCGAATTGCGCGTAATGAGCGTAAAAAAACGGACGGTCCGTTCTTTGGGGCGCAGAATCCGGCCAAGGCGCTGCGCCTCTTCCTGCCGGCTGCCGAACGTTCCCGACACCTGTACCGCAAGCGAGGCGTCAGGCAGATCTATCGCAAAGTTTGCAACTTTTGACACCACGACAATCCGCTCCTGCCCGCTGCGGAACCGGTCATAGATTTGTTCACGCTCTGCGGACGGCGTTTTGCCCGTAATAAGCGGCGCGTCAAGCAGCGCGGCGATATCGGCAAGCTGCTGCACATACTGCCCGATAACGATAATATGATCTTCAGGGAACCGCGCAGCGATTTCCTGCACGATAGTTTTTTTAAGCGGGTTTTCGCTTGCAATGCGGTGCTTCTGCCGTACATTCGCTGCCGCGTACGGTATTTCCGTTTCTGGCGGCAGGTCAAGCCGCACCTCTATGCACTCGGCGCCCGCTATCCAGCCGGACGATTCAAGTTCCTTCCACGGCACGTCGTAGCGCTTGGGCCCCACGAGGCTGAACACGTGCCCCTCGCAGCCGTCTTCGCGCACGAGCGTCGCCGTAAGACCGGCGCGCCGCACCGCCTGCAGCTCCGCCGTAACGCGGAACACCGGCGCGGGCAGCATATGCACTTCGTCGTAGATAATCAGCCCCCACGCGCGCTCCCGGAACAGCTGAAAATGCACAAACGGCGCAGTGCTGTCAGGCCGCCACGTGAGCACCTGGTATGTCGCGACAGTAATCGGCCGTATATCTTTTGCCTCTCCGGTGTATTCTCCAATGCACTCGGAGGGAATGTCGGTTTTATCAAGCAGCTCGCGCTTCCATTGATGCACGGCAGAAATATTCGTTGTCAGAATGAGCGTGCATGTCTGGAGACGCTCCATAATGCACATGCCGACGATTGTTTTTCCCGCACCGCATGGAAGCACAATCGTACCGAATCCGGAGCCCGGTCCCTTAGTGCCGACAAGCGCGTCCGCTGCCTCTTTCTGGTACGCGCGAATCACAAACGGAGCGCCTGATGCGCATGTTTCTCTCAAATGAAACAAAAGCGGCTCCCCGTCGCGCAGCGGCACATCGTCTTTTACCGGCCAGCCGACGCCAAGCAGCAGCTGCTTGATTGTGCCGCGCGCGGTGAGCGGCAGGCGAAAACAGTGCTTTTTTTCCGCTGCGCTCAGGTGTACGGAAGACGCCGTGTCCTCAGCGTACGCGCACGGCTCAAGTTCCCGTTTTA
>DXHG01000058.1 GCA_019113455.1 Candidatus Treponema faecavium
CGTACAAGATACACGCCGACAATAACTCGATGTACAACACGCCGCCGTGCTACACAATCTACATACTGGGCAAGGTGCTCGCATGGGTAGAAAAGAACGGCGGAACAGAAGGCATGAAAAAGCGCAACGAAGAAAAGGCAAAGCTGCTTTACGATTATCTTGACGCAAGCAGCTTTTACCGCGGCACGGCGCGCAAAGACAGCCGCTCGCTCATGAACGTGCCGTTTGTAACGCGCGAACCTGACGCGGAAAAAGCGGCGGCGCTCAATAAAAAGTTCGTGGCGCAGGCGGCGCAGGCAGGGCTCGTCAATCTCGCAGGCCACCGCCTTGTCGGCGGCATGAGGGCTTCCATTTACAACGCGATGGACATAGACGGCGTGCGCGCGCTTATCGCGTTCATGGACACGTTCGCCAAAGAAAACGCGTAGCCTGCTCGAAAACTTACTATATATAAGGAAGAAATAATGTACAAGATTCAGACGCTTAATAAAATATCGGCAAACGGGCTTGCCGAGCTGCCGCGCGACGATTACGAAATCGCAAGCGAAATACTCAACCCCGACGCAATACTGCTGCGTTCCGCAGACATGCACAGCATGGACATACCGCAGTCGGTGCGGGCTGTGGCGCGCGCGGGCGCCGGAGTAAATAATATCCCGATTCCGGCGCTCACAGAACGCGGTATCGTCGTGTTCAACACGCCGGGAGCAAACGCAAACGCGGTAAAGGAACTGACGATACTCGCGCTGCTGCTCTCAAGCCGTCCGGTCGTAAAGGCGATGCAGTGGACGCAGACGCTCATCGGCAAAGGCGACGAGATACCGGAACTTGCAGAAAAAGGCAAATCGCAGTTTATCGGCCCGGAGCTTAAAGGCAAGACGCTCGGCGTTATCGGTCTCGGCGCAATCGGCGCGCGCGTCGCCAACGCCGCTATCGAGCTCGGCATGGAAGTTATCGGCTACGATCCGTTTATTTCGGTCGATGCCGCATGGTCGCTTAACCGGCAGGTGCACCGCGCGGAAAACCTCGATGGGCTTTTGGCGCGCGCAGACTACATCACGCTGCACATTCCCCAGACGGCGGAAACAAAAGGCCTTATCAACGCGGAACGCATAAAGGCAATGAAGACCGGCGTGCGCATCGTAAACCTGTCTCGCGGCGGGCTTGTCGTCAATACCGATATTATCGACGCGGCAAACAGCGGCAAGATTGCGTGCTTTGTTACGGACTTTACCGACGAAGACCTGCTCGCCTGTCCGGGTGTTATCTGTATGCCGCATCTGGGAGCCTCAACGCCCGAAGCAGAAGAAAACTGCGCGCGCATGGCGGCGCGGCAGCTTAAAGCATTCCTGGAACAGGGAACGATTATAAACTCCGTCAATTTTCCCAAATGCCGCATGGACGCAGCAATTCCTAAAGGAGGCGCACGCCTGTGCATCGCAAACAAGAACGTGCCTAATATGCTCGGACAGATTGCAACCGTGCTTGCAGAAAACGGCCTGAATATCGAAGCGATGGTGAATCAGAACCGCGCCGACTTGGCATACAATATTATCGATGTGGCAAAGCCGGTTTCGGACGAGTCAGTCCAAAAAATACGCGCTATAGACGGCGTTATCAGCGTGCGAAGAATAGAAGGCTGAGCACACGAGCTGAAGCACGAGCCTGCCGCAGATTCATGTGCGGGGCGGCAGGCGGACAGGCGGCGAGGCGGTGCCGCCTGTCCGCCTGCCTGCCAGGAACCAACAGCAAGAAATACAAGGATATGCAGAATTCTGCAAATTATTCAAATAAAACGCAAAAAGTATTGATTATTTAGTCCAAATGTGCCATAGTATCCGCGATTAAAAGAGGAATAAAACTATGGAATCGACAAGCACATCAAAGAAAAAGGATTTCCGCGGAATCATGGTATTCTGCGCCGTATTGGTAACCGCGTGTGTCTCGGCGGCCTTTTTAGTGCCGGGCGATACCGAACCAGACACGGTCGCTGCCGCTCAGCAGGCAGCCGAACAGCAGGAGACTGCCGAGACCGTACCGCAGGCAGCAGCGGAAGAAACATCAGGCGCGCCTGCACTCACTGTATCATATCACACGGCCATATCAGACTATGCGGCCGGCAAACTGGACACGGGGCTCATGCTGTACCGCTCTGTTGAGTCGCGCGCCGCGGTGGAATGGTTTTACACGCATATAACGGAAGACCGTGAAGTTGCGCTTGCCATACTGGAAGCCGCGGATCAGAACGACATCGCGCTGCCGCTTGCGTTTGCGCTCGCGTATACGGAAAGCAGATACAAGCCGACTGCGGTAAACCGCAACACGAATGCTTCCATTGACCGGGGGCTGTTCCAGCTTAACAATAATTCATTTCCCACACTGACGGAAGAAGAGTTTTTTGATCCGGCAGTCAGCGCATACTACGGCATGTCTCACCTGCGGTTCTGCATCGATACCGCCGGCAACGAAGTGGCGGCGCTCGCGATGTACAACGCCGGCACAAACAAAGTGCGCACAAACAGAACGCCGCAGATGACGCTTAACTATGTATCAAAGATTATCAACTACCGCACCGGCCTTGAAGAACTCTTTAACGCGGAGGTTGCATCGTTCTATGCTGGAAACGGCAGCTCGCCCATACTGGCAAGCGGCAGATACGTTTCTTCACCGTTTATTTAAGCGCAGCTGAAAAGAGAAATTAACAGTAAAAAGCAAGAAAAATAAAAAAACGCCGCACATACATGCGGCGTTTTTTTTATCTGCGGCTACCGGCGGCGCGGTGCCACACGGATCAGGCACGTGCGGGCGGTTACGGTTGTTACAAACAGCCGCTGTTCTTCCGGCCGCTCGACAACAGTGCCGCTGCCGTCAAAGCGTTCCACAACCCAGCCGTGCGGATACTGGCAGTCCGGTATAAAGAACACCGTTCCCTGTTCGGTAAGCGTCTGTCCTGAAAGCGCCGCCGCATCCCATTCAAACTCAAACACGCCGCTTTCTCCGCAAAACCGCATACGGCGGGGAGTACCGGCAACGGCCATTGCAAACGGGCGGCAGAATCCCCGCAGCGCGCGGATTCCGTCTTCCCGGGAAAACACCGACATATTTTCCCCATTCCAGTTATCGCCGCCGCTTTCCGTATTGTCCGCGTTGTAATGCCACAGCGTGCACGACAGCAGCAGTTCGTCAAGGCTGTTATAATACATGGAAAGCGCCTCTCTCGCCTTATCATGAGAGGCGTCGTTTTTTAAATCGAACGGCACGCCAAGTTCCGCGGCAAGCAGCGCGATATTGCCTTCTCTGCCTGCCGCACATGTGCGCGCAAGTTGTTCTGTAAAACACTGCTGCACGTGCGCCTTTCCTGCGACGGGCCGGTACACAGGCTTATGCGCTTGTTTATGCGCGGCGTCCTCGTACAAATCCGCGTGTAAGCCCGCGTCCACGGTAAACAGCGGATTCCATTTTTTTGTCGTAAGCGTAAGCCCATCATACCAGTGAAACGCCAGCACCACACGGTCGCCGAATACGTCTCCGCCGCCAATAACGCCGCCTTCCCGTTCGGCGACGGCGGTGCTGCGCCGTCCGCGGTCTTCGGCACAGCAGCGCCACTGAGGATACTCGCCGTAAATGGAACCGTCTATAAAGAACAGATAGTCCCGGTGCTTTTTCGCAAGCGCGGCAATGAACCGCTCCTGAAACGGTTTTAAGAAATCGCGCGCGAAATCAACGCGGCGGCCTCCTGCCGCTGCAAAGTAGTCGCTCCTGCACAGCACCGGCACGCCGGACGCAGTGTCTATTTTCCACACGCCGGCAGTTTTCCACGGGCATGACCGCTCCCGCAGAAAAACGCCGCCGCTGCACGGCGCAATGCGCTCTTTGCCTGCGGGCAGGAGCCCCGCAGGTCCTGCGGCAAACGAACGCAGCTCCCCGCCGTATCCTGACGCGGCGGTCATGCCGTCAAACGGCGTCATGCTCATGCCTTTGCGGGCCAGAAGCCGCGGGTCGCGCACGGCAAGATCGGCAAGACCGATATAGCCGCTGTGCGGTTCGTTCATAATGCCAAAACCGACAACCGCATGGCAGTCCTTTATCCGGCGCGCGGTATGATACATCGCGTCGATATAATGCTGCTGCAGATACTGCTGCACCGGCACGCCGTCTATGTTAAAACCCGGAGCAAACACGTCACCGCCCCAAAAGAGCGTAAACATCGTTGCGCACGCATAGCGCTGGTAATTAAGCGGCCACGGCATATCCTCATACGCTGCCCCCTGCGCATCCTGAGTAAATGCCGCGCCGCATCGCTCAAGCTTTGCAGGATCAAGGCCGACGGCGCGCAGCGTCCACTCAGGAGCGCCGTCGCCGCCGGTCCAGCGGCTCCACGCATCCTGATGCGGATCAACGATAATGTGCAGCCCATAATGTTCCGCCTGCTTAAAAAGGCGGCGCAGATATGCCAGATACTCCTCGTCATACACGCCCGGCGCGCTGTGCTCCACCGCTTCCCACGTAATAACCCAGCGCAGCAGCGTGCAGCCCATAGACGCCAGACGCTGAAAATGATCGTCCGCCTCATCCTCGCCAAAAGGCCGCCCCACAAAAGAAACTTCAGCCGCAGGCGCCGCCGCGTTAATCGGCAATTTTGCGTTTCCGCCAACATTCACCCCGCGAAATATGCGCACGCGCCCCAATGAATCGATAATCTGACCGTTCTTGACCGTAAACACGGCGTCTGATTTCATCCTGCCTACGCTCCGTTACTTTATTTTCATATTTAAACACAGCAAGACCACACTCCGCAATATACATTGCCCGTGTGGTCTTACGCTGCCTCACCGCAGCAAGAGAACATAAACATAAAACGTTTGCTCAAGTCTATTCCGTTAAGATCTTGATTACCTGCGCCTTGTCAGTCGTATTCAGTATTTCCTGACGCTTTTCCGCGCTCTTGAACAGCAGGCTTACCTCCGCAAGAAACTGCAGATGCGGACCCGTCTTGTTTACCGGAGAGAGCGTCATGATAAAGATACGGCACGGCTCCTGATCAAGCGAATCAAAGTCGATAGGATTGTCTGACACGCCGATACAGGCCACCAGATCAGATACCGTATCAGTCTTGCCGTGAGGAATAGCAATACCGTGCTTCATACCGGTGGACATCTTCCGTTCGCGGTCGAGCACACATTCACGAGCCGCATCCTTATCAGTTACCTTGCCGGCATTGACAAGAATATCGAGCATCTCATCAATAATTTCTTCCTTTGTCTTGCCTTGCAGATGCAGGTTGACAGTATCAGGTGTTAAAACAGTTTTCAAGTCCATACGTCAAGTGTACGAGGACTTTGCCGAATTGTCAAGGAAATACCAATCTTTTTATTCATTTTTTCACCCGCACAGACGCAATTTTCACGTCCTTTGCGCTGCAACTGCACGCACGCAGGCGTTCTGCGTGTGCACGCAGGCTGTGGTTTTGTCAGCCCGCGTACTGCATAAACGCCGCTGTCCTGCAATGACAGCCAGGGCATATTGCATTATTTCAAACGTATCATTTAGTATTTAGAACCATGGAATTACCAAAACGGGCGCGGACAGCGGATTGGGAAAACAGTGTCCTGACCTTAGGCAGAGAGAAGCAATTTGGAGTCCCGGAACTGACCACGGAACTCATGGAGCGGCTGAACGGCTGGTATCAGATCGAGATTCTGGGCGGAGAAATCTTGCAGGATGGGGACTATGAACCTGCATTTGAATTTATGATACAGCCCGCAGCACATGACGAAAAAGCCGTCCATCCAGATATGAGCTGCAGCTTTAAAATTCTAAGTTCCACTTATTAAGAAAAAAGGTACGACCATGCGGGGCACGCCGCCTGCGATGCTGTTCAAGTCAAGTTGACTTGAGCCGTAAAGCAGCCTGCCGTGAGCCGTACGGCCGCTTGACGTGTACCTCACGGCAGGCTCGCTGACTATGGTATTATACCCTCCTCCTCAGAGATAGAGAATAGCACAGAAAAAAGAAAGCCCATAGCCGCAGGCTGACAAAACACAGCCCGCGGAGAACCCGCAAGAAAAAAACTCGCTTGTAAAGAAAAAACCGCACGCGCCGCGTGCAAAGCGGCATATATTTATACTGACGCCGCGCTGCGCACATGCGCGGCATACAAACGCAAAGGAGGATACCGTGGCGCTTACCGTTGTTACCAGAAAAAATTTTCTGCCGACAACACAGACGCCGTTTGTGTTTCGTTCCCGCCATGCAGGAACAATCGAATGGGAAGACATTATCGACAAATGCGCCGCGCACCACACGACGGTAACAAAAGCCGACTGTCTTGCCGTGCTCACGGTGTTCGCGCAGGTGCTTGAAGAGCTGCTGCTGAACGGCAATCGGGTAAAAACGCCGTTTGCGGAATTTGCCGTACTTGCTGCAGGCTGCGCAGTGTCGCAGAACGCAGTATTTTCTCCCAAATCAAACGCTGATTCTGAAAAAGGCGGCCATCGCTTTGAACTGAAATGCGTGATTCCCGCCGCGTTCAAGCGCCGCGTGTGCGCAAACGTTTCCTACACGCAGGAGGAATGGCAGGACGGCTGCCGGCCGCGTCTGGACAGCGCGCGGATAAACGGGCTTTTGCCTGAACAAACGGATGGAACGCTTTGCGGCGGGGATGTGCTTGCCGTGTACGGCAGACGGCTCCGTTTTGACGGGAATGACGGTGAACAGGGCGTGTTTATCTGCGACGCAAAGACGCGCACCACAGTGCGCGCCGGCTGCTGTGTGCTCTCGCAGGGCACGGTCTGCATCGTGCGCGTGCCCGACGGCGTGAACCTTCCGCTGTGCGAGGCCGTTATCGAACTTCGCTCACGACCGAATACGCTCGGTCTGCGCCGCGCGCGGCTTTGCCCGCTCAGGGAATGACGTTTACGGTGCGGAACAAAAGCCCGCCGCCCAGTGCCAGACGGGTTTAGCAAGTTCGTTTGAAAACGGCTGTGTGCGCGTAAAATCAGGCAGCCATTCGGTGTCGGGCTCAAGCTCCTGATAAAAGAGATACTCAAATTCGTACTGGCCGATGAGGCGCGTGAGCGTGCGGAATTCCTGTTCGCTTACGAGGCGGTTTTCAAATGCAGAAAGTGCCTCAAGGCGTTTTTCGCCGTCAGGAAACGGAACCGGCGTGTACTGCGACATGAGCGATATGCAGGCCCTGCCGTCGGCGTGGGTTTTGAGCCAGTCAAGCGTGAGGCGCGTGTCGTCCATGCGGCCGGGCAGAAAGAGGTGGCGTATAATGACGCCAGAAAGCATTTTTTCACGTCCGCCGGAGAGCGGCGCAAAACGCGGCGGCGCGCGATCAAGCATAAAGGCGATGGCTGCTTTCGCGCGTTCAGGATAGTCTTCGGCACAGAAACACGCGCCGCTCACGTGCGGGTTGAGTGTTTTTAAGTCGGGCAGCCAGATGTCTACGGCGTCTGCCAAAAGCTCAAGCGTTTCGGCTGTTTCGTAGGCGGAGCTGTTCCAGCACACGGGAAGCGCGAGGCCGCACGCTTTTGCGTGCCGAATATATTCGGAAAGGAGCGGGGCGGCGTGGCTTCCGGTAACGATGTTGATGTTTTCTGCACCTGCGTCCTGCAGCGCAAGGCAGATGCGCACAAAATCGTCCTGCGATACGGCAGCTCCCATGCCCTGCTGCGATATTTGGTAGTTCTGGCAGAACGCGCAGCGCAGATTGCAGCCGGTGATAAATATGGTGCCTGAGCCGCCGTTTGCGGTGACTGGCGGTTCCTCGCCGAAGTGCAGGCACGCAGACGCAATGCGGAGCGTCTGTATTTCGCCGCAGTAACCGGCGGTTTTTGCCTCGGCGCGGTTTACGCCGCAGGCGCGCGGGCACTGTGTGCAGCTGCGGTAGAGAGCTGCCGTGTGTTCGGTCATCACAGCGCCCCGTGTTCTAAAAACAGGCTCATGAGCTGAGAGAGCGTCTCAAGCGGGATATCCGGCGCTTCACAGCGGACAAGCTCCGTGAGCTCCTGCCAGTCCGCCTGCGTGAACAGGTGCGTGTCTTCGGGCGCTCCGTACAGCAGCGAAAGCGCCGCGGCAAGCCACTGTATGTGGGCTTCGGTCGGCTCGTTTTCGGGCGCGGCGCTTTGTTCTATATATGTACGCATCCAGTACGCCGCTATCTCATGCGGCAGGCTGCCTAATCCGGGCGCAGTCCGCTCAAAGAGCTCTGCGACGGCGGCGCTTGAACCGCGCGGGTCCGCGCCACCGTGTTCGGCGCGGTCATGTTTGAGCACGCGCCGCGCATCGGCTTCAAATTTCTGTATATCGGTCATGCCGGTATTGTAGCAGAATACGGTGCGGAAATACAGTATCAGGCCATGCCGGCGTCGTTTGCGCGCGGGTTTTCTTTTGTCAGCCTGTGCAGCGGCGGCTCAGGTTCTGTGTTGGCACGCAATAAACGCCCCGCGGTGGAAACCGCAAAGAAAAAAACTTGAGCCGGTTTTGAAATACTGTGGTATAATAGAAGAACCGGTATATACAGAGACGCCGGAATACCTGTACCCAGATATAAGGAGCGCACTCATGAAAACAGCAAGAAAACAAAAACCGCACGCGCTGCCGCCGCATATTCCTGTGCTCACCGGCGCCGCCGTTCCGCTCGGCGCGCTCAAAACGGAACGCAGCTGCGGCTGCGGCGAATATCCGGATCTCATGGCGTTCGCTGATTTCTGCGCCGCCTGTTCGCTTGAGCTTATCCAGCTGCTGCCGGTAAACGACACGGGCACCGACAGCTCCCCGTACAGCGCGCTTTCCGCGTTCGCGCTGCATCCGCTCTACATCAGCATAGACCGCCTGCCCGAATTTCAGGAAAACACCGAGGCGGCGCACCGCTTTTATGAACTCAAACAAACGCAGGAACCTAAACCGCGCTTTAATTACACGGAGCTGCGCCGCGCAAAGCTCGAGATCCTGCGCATGATATATGAAGCAAACGCAGGCCGCATCGCAGACGACAAAGCGCTCAACGACTGGATCAGACAAAACGACTGGGTCGCAGCGTACGCCGTATTCATGCGGTTTAAGGCGCTCCATAACGAAGCGTCGTGGAAAAGCTGGGAAGCACCGCTTTGCACACTTTCGCGCGACGCCGTGCAGGCGTACTGGAATGACGGCGCGCTCCGCAAAGAGCATCTCTTTTTTGCATGGATGCAGCTGCGCGCCGCCGAACAATTCGCCGAAGCCGCCGCATACGTCCGTTCGCGCGGCATTATTCTCAAAGGCGATATCCCCATCATGATGAACGAGGATTCATGCGACGCATGGGCGAATCCGCAGTTTTTCAACGACGGTATGCGTGCCGGCGCGCCGCCTGACGGCCCCAATCCAGATGGGCAGAACTGGGGCTTTCCGGTATATAACTGGAAAGAGCTTGCGAAAGACGGTTACTCATGGTGGAAAAAACGGCTCGTGCAGGCGGCACAATACTACGGCGCGTACCGCATAGACCACGTGCTCGGCTTTTTCAGGATATGGCAGACGCCGGAGCGCGAGGTGTCTGCAAGCATGGGCAGGACGGAACCGGACGCGCCGATTACGGCGGCGGAGCTGCACGAAATCGGCTTTACGCCTGAGCGCATACGCTGGCTCTGTGAACCGCACGTACCGACGCGCGAGATAGAAGCCGTAAACAACAATGACTATTTAGGCACACACGGCCTGCTGCACACGGTCATGGATCGTATTGGCACGGAAGAACTGTGGCTCTTTAAGAAAAGCATCCGCGGCGAGCGCGATATTTACGGCACGCAGCTGCCCGAGCCGGTAAAAAAGCGGCTCGCGTCGTTCTGGAGAGACCGCGCGCTGCGTGAAACCGGCAAAAACAAATACACGGTGCAGTGGACATACCGCGATTCCACCGCGTGGCGTTCCCTTTCTGAACAGGAAAAAGAGCTTTTGCAGGCGCTCATAGACGAGAAAAACGCCGCAAAAGAAAAGAAGTGGGAAAAACAGGCGCGCACGCTGCTTGCCGAACTCACAGGCGCGGCCGACATGATAGCCTGCGCCGAAGACCTTGGTGCGAATCCGGAATCGGTGCCCCGCGTGCTTTCAGATCTTTCTATCCTCGGGCTGCGCGTCATACGCTGGACTCGCTCGTGGGGCGCGCAGGGCCAGCCGTACGTGCCGTTCGATCAGTATCCGCCGCTTTCAGTTACAGCAACATCGGTGCATGATTCAAGCACGCTGCGCCTCTGGTGGCTTACCGAACAGCAGGACGTGAAAGCCTTCTGCCGCGATTTCAGCACGCCGGACAGCATACAGCCAGGCGTATATACGCCTCAGACGGCACAGTATCTGCTTGAGCAGGCGGCAGATTCGCACAGCGCGTTCTGCATCCATCCGATTCAGGACTTCCTTTCGCTTTCAGCTCGGTACAGCGCGCAGGATCCCGGACAGGAGCGCGTCAACATTCCCGGCCAGGTTACGCCGTTTAACTGGACGTACCGCATACCGCAGCCGATAGAGACGCTCTGCGCCGACGATGAGCTTACCGGTGCAGTCAAGGACATTGCGGTGCGGCATAAAAATCTGGAGAAAATACTCAGATAAACCCTACCAAAACGGCAAAAACGGCGATATAATGAAGAATCAGATAAAGGAGCTGAGATGAAAGACACATTTGACTATGCAGTATATACTGCTTCTCCGACGGCATATGACAACGCCTCTCTGAACGAATTTCACGTTTCAAAGAAAATCAGGGATATGTGCAAATTTGACGGCAGCCTGTTCGCTTCAACGGGAAACGTTATCCTCGCGAACTTTAAGAATGTCCGCCTGTTTGCAAAAAAGATAAACGATATTGTTCTGGATCCAATTATCCATCCCGATCAGGCAATCAAGGCAGGTCAGCTCAACGCGATGGGGCTTATCGACGAGATATTTCACTATGTGTGCGGCCTGTACCGCAAACGGGAAAACGCGCAGGTCTTTAACGAGCTGCTTTCTGCGCTTGACGCTGAATTCGGCGCAGATACGATAGATGCGCTGCTCACGTCGTTCTGCGAGGAGTTTCCGCCGTCAGCCGTATACCGCGGCGAGATCGGCATAGCCGAATACCTCAGCGCGGAGGCGCTCGATACAGCGGTAAACGAGATGCGCTCAAACCGCGCTGCAACGCTTGAAGAGCTGATACTGCTGCATCTGGCTAACGAAAACCCCGCATTTAAGCCGTTTTTTATCCTGTTCTCTGACGAGGAACTGGCAAAAAATCCCGCCTACGCGCAGACGTGGGACGCGATTCAGGAGTTTTTTACGCGGCAGCCCGTGTTCGGGCCGAACAACACCGATCTTATCTCGATGCTGCGCGAACCGGTCGTGTTCAGTCCCAACAGCCTCAAAGGTCAGCTCGACTATATCCGCTCCCACTGGGCAGATCTGCTCGGCGAGTGGCTTTTGCGCCTGCTTGCCGGCATGGATCTGATTTCTGAGGAAGAAAAGCCCGGCTGGAGCCCGCACTTCGGCGGACCGCCGCCGATGGATCCGTACAATTACGATTCGCTCATGAAAGAATACGAGCGGTTCAGCCCCGACCGCGACTGGATGCCGCGCGTCGTGCTCATGGCGAAAACGGTACTTGTGTGGCTTGACCAGCTGTCGAAGAAATACAACCGCTCAATCACGCGCCTTGACCAGATTCCCGACGAGGAGCTCGACACGCTCGCGCAGGAAGGCTTTACCGGCCTGTGGCTTATCGGCCTGTGGGAACGCTCGCACGCAAGCCAGCGCATCAAGCAGATATGCGGCAATCCCGAGGCGGCGGCAAGCGCGTACAGCCTCTACGACTACGACATCGCGCAGGGGCTCGGCGGCTGGGACGCGCTCGACAACCTGCGCCGCAGGCTGTGGTACCGCGGCATCAGGCTTGCTTCCGACATGGTGCCAAATCATACCGGTATGGATTCCAAGTGGATAACAGAACACCCCGACCGGTTTATCCAGTCGCGCGACTGCCCGTTTCCCGGCTACACGTTTAACGGAGAAAACCTGTCGCTTGACGGGCGCGTGAGCATTTATCTGGAAGATCACTACTATTCAAAAAACGACTGCGCGGTCGTCTTTAAGCGCGTGGACAATCAGACCGGAGATACGCGGTATATTTATCACGGCAACGACGGCACCGGTATGCCGTGGAACGATACGGCGCAGATAGATTTTCTGAATCCCGAGGCTCGCGAGGCCGTTATTCAGGAAATACTGCATGTGGCGCGCAATTTCCCGATTATCCGTTTTGACGCGGCGATGGTGCTCGCCAAAAAGCATATCAGGCGCCTGTGGTACCCGGAACCCGGGCACGGAGGCGACATCGCAAGCCGCGCCGAACACGCCATATCGGCGCAGGAGTTTGACGCGCGCATACCGAACGAGTTCTGGCGTGAGGTTGTAGACCGCTGCGCACAGGAGCTGCCTGACACGCTGCTTCTGGCGGAGGCGTTCTGGATGATGGAAGGTTACTTTGTCCGCACACTCGGTATGCACCGCGTATACAACAGCGCGTTCATGAACATGCTCAAAAAAGAGGAGAATTACAAATACCGCTCCACCGTCAAAAACACGATAGAGTTTGATCCGCAGGTGCTCAAGCGCTTTGTCAACTTCATGAACAATCCCGATGAAGAGACGGCTGTTGCGCAGTTCGGCAAGGGAGACAAGTATTTCGGCGTCTGCACGATGATGGTTACGATGCCGGGTCTGCCCATGTTCGGACACGGACAGCTTGAAGGCTTTACCGAGAAGTACGGCATGGAATTCACGAAAGCGTACTGGAACGAAACGCCCGACCAGGAGCTTCTGGAACGCCACAAGCGCGACATATTCCCGCTTATGAAGAAGCGGTATCTGTTTGCCGAAATAGAAAACTTTCTGTTCTATGACGTGTGGAACAACGGTTCCGTAAACGAAAACGTCTTTGCCTACACGAACAGTTTCGGCGATGAACGCGCCGCCGTGTTCTACAACAACGTGTATCAGCAGGCAAGCGGCTGGATACGGCAGTCGTGTCCATACGCGGTAAAGACAGGCCCGGGCGAAAAAGACATGCAGCTGGCAACGCGCACAATCGGTGAGGCATTCGGTCTGCATCCTGACGGCAATAAATTCTGCATCTTCAGGGAGCAGCACAGCGGTCTCTGGTATATCAGGCGCAGCAGGGACATATGCGAGCAGGGCCTGTTTATCGCGCTCAACGGATTTGAGTATCAGGTGCTTTTGAATATCACGGAAGTTACCGACGACCAGACCGGCAAATACAGCACATTGTGCGACACGCTTGCAGGCCGCGGCGTTGCCGACATCGAAGTAGCGCTGCGCGAGATATTCCTCAAAGAGCTGTACGCTGCGTTTGCCTCATTTGCAGAAACAGGTTTCTTTAAGAAACTGCATCTGTTCTTTATGCCGGAATCGCAGCGCAAGCTACAGAAGCTCAAGGCGCCCAAGCTCGCCGATATTTTTAAGGAATCAAGACAGGAAGGCATTGACTTATTCAATATGTTCATCACCTTCCTTGAAGGCACGTACGGTGCAGACACCGTGGTGAATCTGAAAAAGGCAGGCACGCACATGCCGGCTGAAACCGCGTGGACACAGTTTGAGCAGCGGCTTACCCGCCTTGCCAAAATCACCGCCAAAGGCGCAAAGCTCTGCAAACAGACAGCTGCCGCAGCGGAACCGCCGGCAGCAGAGCACACAGACAGCAGCCTGTCTGCAGACTCATTTGTCTGCGCGCTGTATACAGGCATGGCGGCCCGCCCGCTCTGTGCGGAAATCGTCGGCGGATATACGCTGCTGTATTCCCTTAAGGACATCATCGGATCGGAAGCGACAGACAAAAACGTCTGCGCGCTTATCAAGCTGTGGGGTCTTGACTATAAGCTGATACAGCTGCTTGACGACATTGTGCCTGACGGCATGGAACAGGAGGTATGCCAGACGGTGCGCATGCTGCAGGAAATCATACCGTTCTGCGGCTTTGAGCTCTCAGGCAAGAAACAGCAGGACAGCCTCTACGATATACTCGACAGCCTGATACACGACAAGAGCGCACCGCTCCTTTTAGGCACGAATATGTTTGACGGCGTTCTGTGGTTCAACAAAGAGCGCATGGAAAACGCGCTGTGGTTCCTGCTGCTTACGCAGGCGGTCTTTGCCGACAAAACAGCAGGCATGGCACAGCTTGCCGCCGCAGCCGAGCTGCTTGAAGAAAAACTTGCGGCGTCGGGATACAAGGCGGAATTGCTGCTTGAGCTGCTTGAAACGCCGCAGCATAAAAAGAAACGGCTTGCGCAGACGCTCCTTGCTCAGAAGCAGGAGGAAGCCGCCGCAAAGTGCAAGGCTCCGGCTGCAAAAGACACCGCGAAAGCTCCGGCGCGCAAGCGGACACAGCCGAATAAGAGCGCCACATAACGCCTCGCGGCTGTACTGGCCGGCATAAAAAAGGGAGCTGCGCGTATATGGCAGTCTCCCTTTTTTAGGTTCTTCACGGAAAGTTAGGGTATAGCGTAGAAAGGGCTTGAAAAAAGAGCATGTGAGTTCTATTGTTCAGTTAGCAAACACAAAACAAAAGGACTGGCACATGCTCCTAGAATACTGTATCGTAAATAACCACTCTGTTCAACCCTATGAGTACCTCAGCACAGAACCACTTGATGACGGTAAGACATATCTTGTACGCTTCACAAGCAGCAGACGAACAGAAACACTCCGCTGTCCGTACTGTAATGGACAGGTGCATATCTGCGGAAACTGCACCATGCAGCTGCCGGATATACCGAGATATCCCGGCACAAGACAGATGGCAGAGATGATCTATCATCGGTATCGCTGCCTCAGCTGTGCACGGACATTCGGCGGGAAGATTCCGCTGCGATACCCGCACACAAAAATACCAGATCGGACAGCAAGAAAACACTCGATTAACATGCCAATCTTGCCGTGTACTTTGCCATGAAAGAGGAACAGGTCAGACTGTTTGCTATAACAAAGCGTGAAGAACCATAAAATTTGGTCATCGGCAAATCTCCTGCCTGACGTTTTTATCCGCGGGTTTGCCGGCAGTTTTGCGTCCGCGGGGCTGCCTGCGTTTTTATAAACACCGCCGCACCGGCAAGCAGACATAGGCCAACGCCGGCAAACAGCGAGCTCACACCGAACGCGGCAGCGCACACGGTTATGCAGGTCGGAATAAAAACGGAAATCACCTTTTCCGCCGCTCGGTACGACAGCAGCGTCGTTTCCTCGTCGCTTTCGCCGCAGCCGCTGCTGATATAGTTTTCTTCAAGCGCGTCAATAAATAAATTGTGAACGCCCATACACACGAGCGCTGCGATGCACACTGCAAGCGAAGCAGAAAACAGCCCCAAACACAGCAGTGCGCCGCCGGCGCACGCGGCGCCGACACTCAGCAGCCGCACACTGTGTTTCATGCCGCTGCCGGCGCGTCCGGCGGCTCCGCTTGCGATGCTCACCAGACTGAATACACCGAGCAGCGCACCCGTTTCCTGTGTCGACAGCCCGAGCGTGTCGTGCATATACAGCGGCAATATAAGCTGAAACAATCCCCAGTACATGCACTGAAACGGCACGTTAATGCAGAGTGCGTACAGCCATATATGCGGCATACGCAGCACCGAAACAACATCAGCCAGTCCAAACGCCGCGCCGCCGTCCTTTTCGGCTGAAACACGCGGCACAAACCGCGCAGCAAACAGAGCGGCCGCAGCCATGCACACGGCACAGCAGATAAAGCCCGCGCGATATCCCCATTTATCCGCGATCTCGCCGCCCACGGAAATAGCGGCGAACGACGCCGCGGCTCCCGAAGCAGCGTTCACCGCAAAGCCTGCGCCGCGCGCACTTCCAGCAATGCAGCCGAGCACCAGCGCCGAAAGCGAAAAAAGGACGCCGCCGTATCCTATACCGCTTATGCAGCGCGCGGCAGTCAACCCCCACAGCGAATACAGGCACGCGCATAAGACGTTCCCGACGCAGAACAGCAGCGCGAATATGCACAGGCGCTCGCGCACATTCCGTTTCCGCAGTACGAACAGCGTCAGCAGCAGTCCGCCCAGAATACCCAGCAGGTAGCTTCCTGCCGGCAGACTTTCCGCTGCCTGTGTCGGAAGCCATGACACAGCTGATTGTTCGCACACAATTTGTATATGCGGCGGAACAAACGACACCGAAAGATTGCCTGCGAATACGGTGATAAATACCGTAACCCAGACAAGGCTCAGCGCGTTTTCCAAATTCGGTCCGTGCGTTCCCGGAAGCACAAGCCGTCTGCGGCTCCGCAGAAACAGCACAAACTCGCGGCAGATAAACGAGAATACGCAGCTTACTGCCGTTACAATGTAGGCGTTCTGCAGCACCGCAAGCAGCAGCGCGCGTATATACGCACCGTTTGAGTATACGCAAAGACGCCATGCCGCATCCGATGCGCCGCTTACGTCGCGTATCATTGTTTGCACGTACGGCGCGGCGGCCGATTCGGCGCTCAGCACACCGCCTGAACAGAACAGCGGACTGCCCTGTGCATCACTGATGACAATCTGCGAGCACTCAATATTGCCTGCAGCGATGCTTTGCAGGAATTCGGACACACCCGTTATATTCGGATACCGCTGCGCATATGCAATCACGCCGGAAAGCATATTCCCCAATGACAGCGCGAGCGTACCGCAGTTTCCCGTGAATACCTGCAGCATGAGCCTGTTGTATTCAAACGCATGGAACGCAGAAAACGCGCCCTGACACGCAAACACTATCAGCAGGCAAACCGCCGTGCGCGCTTTTGCGCTGCGGATCCGCAGGCAGAAGCCGAGACATACCAATGACAGCACCGCAGCGGCAGCGCCGAACAGCGCAATACGCGCCGCGTACTGCTTAACCGCAGCTTTCATCCATTCCGTATCAAGCATGAGCTCAAGCGTACCGTCAAAATCGTTATTGGGAGAATCAAGCGCAAGCCGCACGCCCCAGTGTTTTCCCAAACGCACTATATCGTATGTTTCCGCAGCGCTGACTGCAGGCGACGCTGCTTTCTCTGCGGTATATTCCGGCTTGCCGCCGCCTGAAAATAGCAGACTGTATACGCCACTGTCCGCCTGCAGTTCATAAAGCGATATGGCAGCGGCGGCAGATTCCGTCTGTGTCACGCCGGCAAATAAGAGCCTGATCTGCGCTTCCATATCGTATATCCGCTTGCCAAGCAGCAGCGATGCGTCTATTTTACGTGCAATATTCTGACCGTGTATCAAAAGCCTGTGCAAAAGAGCGTCCCGCTCCGCGCGTTCAAACGACGAAACGGCAAGCGCGGCGTTTACCGCACAGCCTGCGAGCAGCGCAAGCGCGTATATCCAAAACGAAGAAAAAATACGGGTGTGTTTCATGTTCACACGTCCTTTATATGTTCAGCAGTTTCTGCGCCTGCCTGATTCCGGCAGCAGCCAGCACGCGGGACAGCGGCGGTCCGCTGTCTTCTGAAATAAGCAGCCGGTACAGCGCGCGGCAGAGCTCCCGCTTTGGCAGCATCGCAGACGTCCCAGCTGCCGCCGCGAGCGCCGACGATACCACTTCCGCCGATACGGAACGCCTGATTCCGCGGCGGAATACGCGCATCGCAGCGCGGCACTGCGGCGCGCAAGTTTCTGCAAAGGCGGTGTCCGGCTGTATCCGTATGCGGAAACAGCGTTCAGGATGATACTGCGCAATATAGTGCTGTGCGCACCGTAAACGCTCCGCCAAAGCGCTGCTGATCACCGCGCCGCCCAGTTTTTTTGCTTCTTTGCGCGCAAGTTTTTTACTGCCGCAGGAATTGACCGCAATCTCCGTAAGTTTTTCAAACGAAACAAAACAGTTTGTATATTCAAGCCCTGCCGCTGCGGTATATATCCGGCGATGCACAGAGCCGTTCCCTTCTGCACTGCCGCCGTACGCCGCACAGAACGCATCCCACTCGCGGTACAGTCCCGCAAGATTGCGCGCCATGTCGATACAGAGCGGTTTTTCCGGCCGTTCTTTCAGCAGCAGCCAGCGGATAAGCGGCGCCTCAACTGCGCCGCTCACTGTCTGCGCAAGAAACCGCGTCCCCAGTCTGCCTGACAGCTTCTGTATCCCCGGCGCGCCGATAAACTCATATGCCGCGTTCAGCGGAGGAATTCCGCCGAATACCTCCGCGGCAATGCGCGCAGCAGCGTCATAGCTTCCGCCCGCACATAGCTGATTCTTGCCTGAAAACTCCAACGACACCTGATCGGCGTGCCAGCGAAGCGCCCAGTTTACTTTCCATATCAGTTTTCCGCAGAAATCTTCGCCGACGACGACAGTTCCGTCGTGTCCGCAGTTCCCGCAGCGAAAATACAGCCGCCGCTCCGCCGGTTCGTATCCGTATGCCGCACACGAGT
>DXHG01000059.1 GCA_019113455.1 Candidatus Treponema faecavium
ACCGATCATATAGCGGACATGATCGAGCTGATCAAGCGCATTGAGGCAAACGGCCACACGTATATGGCCGGCGGTAATCTGTACTACGACGTATCGACGTTCCCTGAATACGGCCGGCTTGCCGGTCTTAATCTGTCTGACTTAAAAGCGGGCGCGCGCATCGCAGTTGATGAGAACAAGCGCAATCCGCATGATTTTGTGCTGTGGTTTACGAAGAGTAAATTTGAAAACCACGCACTGGTGTGGGACTCTCCGTGGGGCCGCGGGTACCCCGGATGGCATATAGAGTGCTCGGCGATGAGCATGAAATATCTGGGCGAGCATTTTGATATACATACCGGCGGCATTGACCATATTCCGGTGCATCACACGAATGAGATTGCGCAGTCTGAGGGCGCAACGGGGAAACGCTGGGTAAACTACTGGCTGCACAATGAGTTCCTCGTTATTGCAAAATCGGACGGCGGCGCAGGCAATAAGATGTCCAAATCATCGGGTGAGTTTTTAACATTGCAGAGCCTGCTTGACCGCGGTTACGACGCGCTCGATTACCGGTTCTTTTTGCTTGGCGCGCATTACCGCAGTCAGATTGCGTTTTCGTGGCAGGCGATGGACAGCGCGCGCTATGCGCGCCGTGCGCTCGTACAGCGTGTCGCGAATATTCTTTCGCAGACGGCGGAGCGGCTTTCCGCGGGTCATCCGCTGTCTGAAGAAGCCGCCTTTTATGCGGATTCGTTCCGCAAGGCGCTTGAAAATGACTTTGGCGTGCCGCAGGCGCTTTCTGTATTGCAGCAGGCGGTAAAAGACTCACACGTGAGTGGTGAAGAGCGCATTGCGCTGGCGGAAAAAATGGACGCGGTGCTGAGTCTGGGGCTGGTGCAGGAGGCGCAGCGGCTGCTTGACGAGCGCGCCTGCGTGTCTGACGCGGACGAGAGTGAGCAGAATGCAGAGGTTCAGCGCCTGATTGCGGAGCGCAGCGAGGCAAAGAAAGCGAAAAACTTTGCGCGGGCGGATGAGATCCGCAATCAGCTTGCCGCGCAGGGCGTGATACTCATAGATACTCCTTCAGGCACTGTCTGGAAGAAGGCGTAAGCCTGTAACTATCCGGAGGCCTTTTTGTTTACTGAAATAGATACCGGCGAGGAAAATACGCAGACGCCGCTGAATACAGGCGATTCTGCTGACTTTCGGCGCATATATGACGAAACGATGCAGCTTTTGTACAAGGTATCATTCCGCATTGTCGGCGATACTGAAGCAGCTGAAGACTTGGTGCATGATTCATTCATTAAGATGCACGAAAAGGGGCTTCGTTTTCCCGGGCTTAATGACGCGAAGTACTGGCTCATACGCGTTGTTAAGAACGCTTCGCTGAATTATGCCAAGCGCAAGGGCCGCGAGCGGCGCGCGTATGAAAAGGCGCTTAAAGAAGATACGCGCAGGCAGGATTCGGGCGAGACGGAACTGCTCAAGGCGGAGTCGTGCCAGAAAGCAAAGGAAGCGCTTGATAAGCTGCCGCCCAACTTAAAAGTAGTGCTCATATTGCGCGAGTATGCCGATCTTAATTATAAAGAAATTGGACGGATTCTTGGCATAACGGAAGGCAACGTGAAAGTCCGCGTGTTCCGCGCCAGGGAACAATTATCCAAGCTTATAGGAGAAGATGATGTCTACCTGTCCTGAAAAAGATATTCATTCTATTTATGTTGATTCGGAATTGCCCAGTCAGTACCGCGCGCGGTATACGGAGCATCTGCGCGGCTGCGAACGCTGCCGTGAGCGCTCCAAACGCATGGAGCGGCTGCACGGGCTGCTGCGCGAAGACGCCGGATCGATTACGCTTTCAGGACAGGAGCTGGATGAGAGTTTTTTGCGGCTTGAAGCACGCATGAGTTATCACGCCGTAACAAACCGCGCGCCGCATATTTCGTTTCCTTCTATTAAAAACATAAAATGGACAATCCCGACGGCGGCTGCGCTGTTATTGGCGGTGCTTGTTCCGCTGCGGATGCGCAATGAAGGCGCGGCGCAGCCGCTGCCGCAGCAGAACGCCGCGCAGGCAGTTTCATTCCGTCCGGTAAGCAGCGCGCAGTCTGCTCCGGTGTCGTACGTCGGCAGAAACAGCGCATCTGTTTTTGGCCGCTCAGCAAGTATCTGGGAAGAGCCTGCTTCACCGGTTCGGGGCATGACAGGCACGGATGATTCTGCCGGAAACAGTGTGATACGGCTTGTCTCTGATGATATGTTCCGGCCGAATTTCAGCGGCGGCGGACAGTCGTTTTCCATACGCATAGAGCTCTATCCGGTAAGCGGAGAGTCTGCTTCGACCGAATTCTATATACCGCTGTCTGCGTCTGCGGCTTCAGGAAAAGCGTCCGGTATGATAAAAGTGCTGCTTTCCGAATAATGCGTTTATTTTGAATACCGTGTTTCGCTTCGGATACTGGTGGCGCAAGTATCCGCTGTTCAGATTCTTCCTTATACTCTTTGCATTTGCCGCTGCTGCCGGCTGCGCGGTCGGTATCAGCATGCATTTTAACCGTGTTCCCCACATTGATAAAATAGAGCCGGCAGTCGGTATGCCAGGCGATGTGCTGACTGTCTCCGGCGCGTGTTTCGGAGACGAACGGAATACGGGTTTTGTCGAAATAGGCGGCAGCCGGCAGACGGCGTCCTCGTATATCGAATGGACGGATACGCTGATACGGCTTGTGCTGCCGTCAAATGTGCGCGACGGACTTGTCTTTGTGCAGACGGAGGCGGGGCGATCCGAGGGCAAGCTGTTTGCAAACAAGGCCGATATACCGGTTCCCGTGCCTGAAGACATTACGACGTCGCTGCCGTCGGTTGCGTCGCTTTCTGAAACGGCTGCCACTCCGGGCGAACTTATCAGTATATACGGAACGAATTTCGGCAGCGTGCGCGGAAGCGGCGCTGTGTATTTTGCGTGCGGGCGCGATATGACTGCGGACAACACCGCCGCCTCATATATCGCGTGTTCCGACGTTGATTACGACTATGAATATTGGTCGAACACAGAGATTCGCGTGCGTGTGCCTGACGGCGCGGTGTCCGGGAATGTGTTCGTAACAACGTCAAAGGGAAACAGCAATGCGCAGAAGCTGCGCGTAGAGTCTCCCTCGGGTGAAAAGGTATTTTCGCATAAACGCACGTACCTGCTGCAATTATCTGTCGACATAGCGCAGATTGCCGCGCAGGACGGCTCGTCTATGCTGCTGCGCCTGCCGCGGCCGCTTGAACTGCCGTACCAGCCTGCCGTTGAAGTTACCGAGTGTTTCCCCGAGCCGCTGCTTGCCGATTACGACGACATGATTATTTATCATGAAGTAATCGGGCCGGGAGCCGATGCCGAACAGTTTTTTTCCGCGAATTACGCTGTAACGACATACGCGGTTTCTGCGCATATAGACGCCGCGGACGTAGAGACGCGCTATGATACCGAGCGGCTTTTGTATCAGGCGGGAACCGAGAGCGACGCGCTTGTGCAGAGCGCGGACCCGCGCATCACCGCGCTGTGCGGGCAGGTGCTCTCAGGCGTCGGCGCTAATCCATACCGGCAGGCCCGCGTGCTGTACGACTACCTTATCGATACGTATACGCTTTTGCCTGAGACGCGCGGCGGCGAAATTTCTGTGTTTGATATGCTTGAAACGGGCGCCGGAGACGCGTATGACTTTACGCTGCTGTACTGTATGCTTTTGCGCGCGGCGGGAATCCCGTGTATGCCGCTCGGCGGCATACTCATAGACTCGTCTCTTGCGGCATCGGCGCACTGGTGGTGCGAGTTTTATTTGGAAGAATTCGGCTGGGTGCCGGTTGACATAGCGCTGGGGGCGGGACTCCCGTTTGACGGTTCGTTGCCGCAGGAGCAGCCCGCGCGCGATTTTTATTTCGGCAGCGTTGATGCGCAGCGCGTTGTGTTTTCTCGCGGCTGGAAAGAAATAAAGCCCTCGGCAGCTGACAGTAAGACAGTTGCGTTCCCGCGGTCGTTTGCATTGCAGTCAATCTGGGAAGAAGCGTCCGCTCAGACGGAAAGCTACAGTTCCTTTTGGAACGGTCCGTACGTTTTAGGCTTGTATTAGGCTCTGTTTCGATTTACAATACTTCAATGCCATAAGCTGGCACAATATGCAAGAGAGGTATTGGTATGATACATGTTTTATCTGTCGGCGGTTCCATCATTGCTCCCGCACAGCCTGACATGGAATTTTTGAGCGCGTTCTCGCAGATGGCGCGCGGCTGGATTTCAGACGATTCATCACATAAACTGATTTTAGTTATCGGCGGCGGCGCGCCCGCGCGGGTATATCAAAATGCCTACCGGTCAGTCTGCGGCGATTGCGATAATGAGCAGGCCGACTGGATTGGGGTTATGGCTACGCGGCTGAACGCGCAGCTTGTGCGCGCAGTGTTCAGCGATTTGTGCGGACAGCCGGTCGTGTATGATCCGACAGCGCCGGTTGAATTCAGCGGCCGCGTGCTGATTGCGGCAGGCTGGAAGCCTGGCTTTTCTTCAGATAACGATGCGGTGATTCTTGCCGAGCGGTTCGGCGCGAAAACAGTTGTGAACCTGTCGAACATCGCAAAAGTCTATACCGACGACCCGCGGACAAACCCCGATGCCAAACCGCTCGATACGGTGTCGTGGGCCGATTTCCGCCGCATGGTGGGAGATGAGTGGACGCCGGGCAAAAACGTACCTTTTGATCCGGTCGCGAGCAGGCGGGCAGAGGCGGCGGGCATTACGGTTATCTGTGCCGCCGGCAAAGACATCGAAAACACGCGCCGTATTCTGAATAACGAACCGTTTACCGGTACGACAATTGCGTAACGGGCCTTTGCGCCGCCGCGGCTTGCACTAGTACCGCGCGAGCTCCGTAAGCAGCCGGTCAAGTTTTTGCCCGTACTCCCTGTCGGCCGCCCAAGTGCCTGAAAGCGCGTATATCGTGGGCGCTTTTCCGCGGGGCTGCACGTATTTGTAGCGCGGGTCTACGACTGCCTGTTTGAGCGGCGTCTGCGTCGCGTATGCCTGCAAATGCTGGATGTGGGCGCGCACCCCTGTCTGCATCGTTGGGAACCGTTCCCCGGGCCGGGATGCATCGATTGCGCCTAAGCCGCAGTAGTTGTGCATATCGGGCGTTACGAGGCCGCCGAACGACAGAAATCCCGTTTCAAGGCACATCTGCACAAACGCGGCGTCGGAATTGATGCCTTCTATCTGACTTTCTTCTATATAATACGATGCGAGCTGATATACGGTGCCGCTGTCTGCGTTTGGCGCGTGCGCCAAAAAGAACGCGGTAAGCTGTTCGGCAGTTTTGGTACCGCTTGCGGCGATATTCCGCGAAGGCTCTGTGCCGCGTGCGCCGTGATCGCGTGTTGTTGTGCAGGAAAACAGCAGGAGCGCGCACAAGAGCGCGCCTGCCGGCAGTATGGAAAATCTGTGCATAAACCGTTTGTCTCTCAATAAAAAAAATACGTGGGAACATCGTGTTCCCGTCTTAAATTTCGGCGCGGTTAAAAAAAACTGAACAGACAGGCTGCTGTTTTACAGAAAGCCTCTGTA
>DXHG01000060.1 GCA_019113455.1 Candidatus Treponema faecavium
GCTGGCAAATTGCTTGTAGCAAGCAGGCTTTCAGACTGCGGAGCTGCGCTCCAAAACGTGCGGCTGCAAACTCTCAGCGCTGGAGGAGAGTGAGGGGCTGGGGAGGAAGAAGAGGATTTTCTTTCTCTCTAAAAAAATAAATTTAAGAAAGAAAAAACGTATATGTACACGTAAAACCCGAACCGCAGCAGCGTTCAAATAAACAAACCCGCATGCACACGCAGAAACACCCCGCAGTGAACTGCAGATTAGGCGCCGTGCATGCAGCGTAAACGCCGCAGACCCAGCGATTTTTTTATTGTGCTTTCTGACATTATAGTATAAAATACAAGCTGTATTCAAATTTCTGCATATTGAAGTGTAGAAGAGAAATGATATCTGGAGGAATATAATGAAACGGGTACTTATGCTTTTGTCCGTCTTTGCCGTTCTTGCGGCGGGCGCGTTTGCAGGCGGCGGCAAAGATGCTGACAGCGCTGCGGCGGCCGGAGACAAGCCGACTGTCATGCTGGTTACTGACGCGACCGGTATTGACGACAAATCATTTAACGCCGCGGCATGGCGCGGCATTGTCGCGTATTACGGCGATACGGTAGAAAATCCTGCCGGACGCGGTACGTACTATGACACGATCACGTGCCAGACGCAGGATATGTATATCCCGACGCTCAAGCAGGTGTCTGACGAGGGCTATGACCTGATTCTGACAACCGGCTTTACGTTTGCCGACGCATTAAAAGAAGTGTCGCAGCTGTATCCCGATCAGAACTATATGATCGTCGACGTTGCCACGGTTTCACAGCCGAATGTTATGGAATTCCTGTTTACTGAAGAGCAGGGTTCGTTCCTGGTAGGCGTGCTTGCCGCGCTGCAGGCGCAGGCTGACGGCGTTGCCGATGCCAAATTCGGATTTATCGGCGGTATCCCCGGCGCAACAATCACGAAGTTTGAAATGGGGTACATCCAGGGTATCCGGCACGTTCTTCCCGATGCGGAGATTGTCGATTACTATACAAACGACTGGGGCAAACCGGATCTGGCGAAAGCGCAGGCAAAAAACTGGTATGATTCAGGCGTGTATGCGATATTCTCGGCTGCCGGCGGAAGCGGCAACGGCACTATCGCACAGGCAAAAGAATACCGGATTCAGGGCCGCAATGTGTGGGCAATCGGCGTAGATTCCGATCAGTACGAAGACGGCATTTATTCAGGAACCGATTCCGCTGTTCTTACTTCCATGGTGAAGCGCGTGGAAGCGAGCTCGCTGTATGCGCTTAAAGCGATTGAAACCGGCACGTTTAAAGGCGGTGTCGTTGTGCTTGATATGGCGTCAGACGGCGTTGATTTTTCAACGGCGAACCCGGCGCTGTCTCAGGACGTTATAGCGCAGGTGCAGGCAGTGAAAAAAGATATTATTGACGGAAAAATCACTGTTATCGGCACATACAAAGACGCGTTGGCTGCGGGCAAAGTTCCTGCCGGTCTTAAAGCAATGGATGATTAAGCGCCGCTGCGCATAATAAAACAGGCGGAGGGCCGGTCAATATATGCGTTATTGGCCGGCCCTTTATTGTTGCCGATTGTGCCGTGCTGCAAAAGGGGGAATGCATGGAGCAACATGCAATAGAAATGATTGGAATTACCAAGGCATTTCCGGGCATTATTGCAAACGATAATATCAATTTAACAGTCAGAGAAAATGAAGTGCTTGCGCTGCTGGGCGAAAACGGCGCGGGTAAATCGACGCTCATGTCTATTTTATTCGGCTCATACGAGGCGGACAGAGGCGTTATAAAAATCAGAGGCAAAGAAGTAAAAATAAAAGATCCCAATGCGGCTACCGCACTGGGAATCGGTATGGTGCACCAGCATTTTAAACTTATTCATAATTATACTGTTGCAGAAAATATTGTTCTTGGTATTGAGCCGCGGAACCGCTTTGGGCTTATCGACCTTGCGTCTGCTGAAAAGCGCGTCGCAGAGCTTTCTGAACAATACGGATTGATGGTCAATCCCAAGGCGCATATAGAAGATATAACGGTTGGCATGCAGCAGCGTGTGGAAATATTAAAAACACTCTACCGCAATGCGGATATTATTATTTTTGACGAACCGACTGCGGTGCTGACGCCGCAGGAAATAGAAGAGCTTATGACTATTATCCGCCGGTTAAAGTCTGAGGGAAAGACAATCATCATTATTACGCATAAACTCAAGGAAATAAAGGCTGTCGGAGACCGCTGCACCGTGCTGCGCCGCGGAAAAGTCATCGGCACGGTAAATGTAGCTGATGTGTCAGAAAAAGAGCTTGCCGAAATGATGGTTGGCAGGGCAGTTAAATTTGAAATAGAAAAAAAAGCCTGTGCGCCTGGTGAGACGGTGGTATCTATTCAGAATATTTCGGTTAAAAACAGCCGCGGCCAGCTTGCGGTGCAGAATCTGTCGCTTGACGTGCGTGCAGGAGAAGTTGTTGGCATTGCGGGTGTTGACGGCAACGGGCAGTCTGAACTCATTTACGCGCTGACAGGCTTAAGCCGTATTGAGTCGGGCGCCATACTCCTGCATGGAAAAGACATATCGCAGTATTCGATTAAGGATCGCATAGAAGCCGGTATCGGCCATATCCCTGAAGATCGGCAGAAGCATGGACTGGTGTCGCAGTTTTCAATTGCCGAAAACGTCTGCATCAAGAATTATTATAAAGATCCGTATACGCAGCACGGATATATCCTGAATTATCCGGTCATGAATGATTTGGGCAGCAAACTTATCGCTGATTTTGACATTCGCGCCGGTGAAGGCGCACTGACGCCCGCAGGCAGTATGTCGGGAGGAAATCAGCAGAAGATGATTATTGCGCGGGAACTGAATCTGTCTCCCGATTTTCTCGTTGTTGCCCAGCCGACGCGCGGTCTTGACGTTGGTGCAATAGAGTATATCCGCCAGCGTATTATCGATGAGCGCGACAAGGGGCGGGCGATACTGCTTATTTCGTTTGAGCTTGACGAAATCATGAATCTCTGCGACCGCATCGCGACTATATCAAAAGGCACGATTGTCGGCGTCTTTAGAGAGGGAGAAGTAACCGAACACGAGATTGGCATTATGATGGCAGGATCCAAAAAACAAAGCGGAGAGGCAGCGGAATGAAAAACAGTGCAGCAAAAAAAGAGCGGAGATCTCTGGTTCGTCTTTTGATAGAATCTGACGGGGCAATTTCGGTACTCGTTGTCCTGCTTGGCTTTTTATGCGGAACAATTCTCGTCTTGTGCGTCGGCCGGAACCCCGGCAATATGTACAAGGCGATACTGCAGGGCTGTACCGGCTGGAATATTGACCGCGGCACATGGAATGTCAGATACGTGGGGGAATGGCTTAACTATTCCGTTCCGTTTATTCTCTGTGGTCTTGCGATGGCGTTTGCCGCGCGCGCCGGTCTTTTTAATATCGGCGGAGAAGGGCAGTATATTGCAGGCGTTACGGTCGCACAGCTGATTGCGCTGCTTGGCCCGCAGGTGCCCGTGCTGCACTGGCTGCTTGCCGTGTGCGGCGCCATTGTTATCGGCGCGCTGTGGGGAGGCGTTGTCGGTTACCTTAAAGCGCGGTTTGAAGTTTCTGAAGTGGTTGCAACCATTATGCTCAATTACATTGCGCTGTATCTGTCGCGTATTGTGATTTTTGCCATTCCGGGAACAAATACATATCGGACGGTCGATTTTCCTGAAACGGCGCTGCTGTCGGCGGGTTTTTTGCAGTCGCTCACGAACGGCTCAAACCTGAATCTGGGGTTCTTTATGGCGCTGCTTGCCGTGCTGTTCTATTGGTTTTTTATGGAAAAAACAAAGTACGGCTTTGCGCTGCGCGCTACCGGTTTCAATAAGGACGCGGCGCGGTGCAGCGGCATTCCCGTTGTGGCAAGCATTGTCGCTTCCATGGCGATTGCAGGTGCGTTCGCGGGGCTGGGCGGCGGCATCGTTGCGCTCGGTTCGTTCAAATACGGGCGCGTGCTTTCCGGTATGGATAACTATGGATTTACCGGCATTGCCGTCGCGCTTGTCGGCAACAATACCGCCGGAGGCACGCTGCTTGCAGGCTTGCTGTTCGGACTGCTTGCTGCGGCGCAGCCTATTATGCAGCTGAGACAGATACCGAAAGAAATAACGTTCATTATTCAGGGCCTGATTGTCGTGTTTATTGCGCTCCGTTCAGGCATCCGGATGTTTTTGGTGTGGCAGCAAAAAAGAGCCAGTGAAAAACAGTCTGCGCAGGAGGTGAGCCGTGGATAGCCTTTTAGGAATGATTCCTTCTATTTTAATGATTGTGTCTCCTATTCTTATTACTGCCGCGGGTGGAATGATTTGCGAACGTTCAGGCGTTGTCAATATCGCCCTTGAGGGCTTAATGGGAATCGGTGCGTTCTGCGCTGCTTCTGCGCATGTGCTTATGGAAACGACGGTGCCCGGTTCCGTGTGGATTGCGCTCGTTATCGGCGCATTCTTTGGTATGCTGCTTTCGCTTATACATGCGTACGCGGCTATTTCATTGAACGCGGATCAGACGGTATCAGGCACCGGCATCAATCTGCTCGTAAACGGCATTACAATATTCGGCGCGCAGATACTGTTTTCTATGGACAGAACAGAGCCGTATAATATGGGCATGATGCCGGGGCTGTTCGGCATTTATCCGACGGCGCTTGTCGCGGCAGCGGTGATTGCGGTTGTCTGGTTTGTATTATACAAACTGCCGTTCGGGCTGCGTTTGCGCGCCTGCGGAGAACATCCAAGCGCCGCTGCTTCTGCCGGTATCAATGTGCGAAAAGTACGCTATATTGCAGTGCTTGCTTCAGGCTTTTTGGCCGGTCTTGCAGGCGGCTGTCTGGTGCTTACGCAGACGATTCAGTACACGTCGACGACGATAAACGGTGCAGGATATATCGCGCTTGCGGCGGTTTCATTCGGCAGGTGGCGGCCTGCAGGCATTACCGGTGCTTCGCTGCTGTTTGGCTCTGCCGTTGCGTTTGCGATTTACGTCGTAAACATTCCGTCGCTGAGCAATCTGCTGCCGTCTGAGTTTTTCAGCCTGCTGCCGTATATCATAACGCTTTTGGCGCTGATTGTGTTCAGCGGCAAGAATTATGCTCCGCTTGCTTCAGGCAAGCCGTATGAACAAACGTCGTCATAACAGAAAAAGGAAAACATCTATGCTGTCTGCGGCTTTTGCCCTTAAATTGTTTGAAGGTTTTTCTATAGAGCGCTGGAATGATTTGGCCCGTCCATTTGCGCTTGTTGAAATGGACAAGGCCGGAGAAAAGATGGTGCTTGCCTACATTATCGGAAAATACGAAGAACAATGCGGCAAAACCGTAGACTGGCACTGGATGATATACGCGGCGGTATTCGATTTATTTAAACGGATAGCGCTGTGCGATATTAAGTCTCCTGTGCAGCGTATGATACGCAGCCGGTATCCCGATGAGTATAAAAAGCTCAATGCGTGGGTGCTTAAGCAGTATGAGCACTATATCGGTGAAAGCGAATTATTTGATCGGTTCCGTCGTTTCCTTCAGGAAGAAACGGAGATGGAACACGCGGAACCTGATCGGCGCCACAGTTACCGTGTGCTGCGCGCGGCGCATAAGTTTGCCACGCTGCGTGAGCTGCAGATGCTGTCCGTTGTAAATGAGCCTGACCGCGTGCGGCATATCGAACACGCATTAAACAGCGATATTCAGGAATTCCTTGATCTGCGCGGGCTGCAGCTTTTGGTAACGCGGCAAAGCCCGTATGAGTTCTTAAAGATTATTGAGCAGCTGCGTTTTCAGACGCGCTGGAATCAGACGCCGCGCGTGCCAAGGACAAGCGTATTGGGACATTCATTTTATGTCGCGGTACTGACGCTGCTGTTGGGGCTGCAGCAGGAGTGTGCGTTTTGCGCGGAGAGAGAGTATAATAATTTCTTTTCCGCGCTGTTTCATGATTTGCCCGAGGCGGTAACGCGCGATATTATTTCGCCGGTTAAGCAGGCAACCTATGAGCTGCCCGCTATCGTAAAGAAAATAGAAGATGAGTTTGTCAGTTCCGAGCTTCGCCCGCTCATGGATGCCTGCTACGCAGAGCAGCTCTTGTACTTTACGCAGCATGAGTTTGAAAACCGCATACGGACAAAAGGCGGTATTCAGTTTGTGGAATTTGCTGACTTGAACGAGCTGTATAACAGTGCTGAATTTTCTCCCGTTGACGGAAGACTGGTGCGCTGTGCAGACCACATCGCGGCATTTATAGAGGCGGACTGTTCCATTAAGCACGGAATTACGTCCGTGCACCTGCGCGACGGCAGGGAAAATATCTTAAAAAACTATCCTGACGGCGTGATTATCAACGGTTTTGCCGCGTCCGCCTTTTTTTCAGAATTCATGTAATCTCCAGTTTGAGCCGCATTTTTTTGTGCGAAAAAAGCGCGTGTCTGCCGATAAAGATAGCGTATGAATATGTCTTTTATCGTATGCCGCAAACAGATAGGTATTCAGACTATAGCCGCGCTTATCGTGTATGCGTTCTGCGCCGCATTTTGTGCCGCCGCGCAGAGCGATGGTACGCAGACACACATCGTGCAGCGGGGTGAAACGCTGTATTCAATCAGCCGTTCGTACGGTGTTTCTCTTGATGAACTGTGTTCCGTAAACGGAATTCAAAACAGCTCCGTGGTGAAAGCGGGGCAGCGGCTTTCTGTACCGCAGCATATGGCGGCGAATGAGTCGCGTCCGGGCTCGTATACCGTGGAAAAAGGCGATACGCTGTACAGCCTTGCAAGAACATTCGGCATTACGGTTGACGAGCTTCGCGCATATAATGATATGGATCAGAATACGGTATTGCAGGCGGGGCAGACGCTTCGCGTACCGGTGCAGAAAACAGTCGCTTCTGCGTCGGAACTGAGCAGCGCAATTCCGTTTGATCTGCCGGAAATCACGGATCCGCGGCCGTATTCTGCAAAAAAGGGAGATTCCAGCCTCGTGTGGCCGGTGTCGTATCCTGATGTATCGTATATTGACGGGAAAATATCGGGCGTGCAGCTTTCAGCAAAATCAAATGAATCGGTAAAAGCGATAGCCGCCGGCACCGTTATGTTCAGCGGTATTTACCGCGGATTTGGGGAAGTGGTATTTATTCGTTCGGCAGACGGATACATTTACGTATATACGGGGCTCGGCTCCATTACCGTAGCAAAAGGCGACAGCGTCACATCAGGCGGCATTATCGGCAGCGCCGGTATAGACGCTATCAGCGGAAAACCGCAGCTGACGTTTATGGTATTTAAAGACGGCAGCCCCATCGATCCGGCAGCGGCTCCCCGCACATAGCGCTTATGCCCCGCGCCGTGCGCAGCAAGACAGCTCTTACAGCAGAAGCTGCTGCTGCGTCTGACTGTGCGGCGCGAGATTGAGTTTCTGCAAGCATAAGAGAAAAAGCTCCATGCACACGCGCGCATCATCGGCGGCGCGGTGCGCTTCGTATACGGGAATGGCAAGCGCCGACGCAAGCGATTGCAGCCGGTGAGAACTGAGCTGCGGGTACGCCGCGCGCGACAAAAGCACCGTGTCAGCCGTCCTGTTTGTGAGGGGCGCAAGACCCGCACGGCGCAGCTCCGCGCAGAGAAACGCTGCGTCAAACTGTATATTGTGCCCGATAATGATGGAGCTTGCGATAAACTGCAAAAACGGCGGCAGCACCTCAGACGCCGGCGCACATGAAGAAACGAGCTCATCGGTAATGCCTGTTATCGATGTAATAACTGCGGGAATCTGCTTTCCTGGGTTGATAAGTACGGAAAACGTGCGCTGCACGCCGGTGCAGTCAAACTGCACCGCGCCTATTTCAAGCAGCCGCTCCTGTTCGGGCCGCAGACCGGTTGTTTCTGTATCTACCGCCGTAAAAAGCGCTCCCTGTGCAAACCGCTTCGCAATTTCTTTTGGGTCTTTTATCATGCGCGGCAGCTGCGCGGAAGCGCTTTGGCTGAAGCTGCTGTCTGTCACACCGCCTCGTGCAGAACGTTGTCAATCTCTTTGGCAATAGCCGCACATTCCTTGTCTGCGGCATCGCGCGCGGCAGAAAGGTTATTATTCTCTACCGGAACGCTGCAGTTTATATAGAACTTAATCTTGGGTTCCGTGCCGCTTGGCCGTGCGCTCACCACGGTGCCGTCTTCAAGGAAGAACTGCAGCACGTTGCTTTTAGGCAGCGCAATCGGCTGCTTATGCGCAGCGTCAGCTGGATCATAGACGACGCTTTCGCCGACATCGCGGATACGCACGACGCGTTTTCCGGCAAGCGTTTTAAGCCCTTCCGCGCGGAGTTTGGCCATAATCGCTTTCATCGTTTCGCCGCCGGCGGCTCCGGGGAAATTCTGCGAAATCGCCATGTCCTGCACGTAGCCGAATTGGCAGTAGAGCTCTTCAAGGCGCTGCAAGAGCGACTTGCCCTGCGAGCTCCAGTACATCGTCATTTCGGCGCACATCGCCGCCGCGGACACACCGTCTTTATCGCGCACCGCTGTCTCTACATTGTAGCCGTAGCTTTCTTCATAGCCGAACACGTACTGATACTTTCCGGTCTTTTCATATTCCGCCATGACGCTCGCTATCCATTTAAAGCCGGTAAGACATTCGTCAAGATGCACGCCGTAGAACGCCGCTATTTTGTCGACAAGCGGGCTTGTTACAATGGAACGTATCATTGCAGGATGCGCAGGCATTTTATTCAGCTCCTTGCGCGAAAGCAGAATATAGTCGGTGAGCAGAAGTCCCATCTGGTTGCCGCTGATAAGCACGAACTTGCCGTCAGGACCGGGAACCGCGCTTCCGAAACGGTCAGCGTCGGGATCCGTCGCCATAACGGCGTTTGCGTGCTCTTTTTCCGCGAGCGCCACCGCCATTTTAAGCGCCGGCGCTTCTTCCGGATTGGGTTTTTCCACTGTGGGGAAATTACCGTCAGGCTCGCGCTGTTCCGGCACGGTGATAACGGTGAGACCCAAGTCTCCAAGCACTTTTTCAACGTGCATTGCGCCGGTGCCGTGGAGCGGCGTGTAGACAATTTTTACGTCTTTTGCTTTTTCGCGTATGAGTTCCGGGCGGAAAAGCTGTTCCTTTACCATTGCCCAGTATTTTTCGTCTATTTCTGAATCTATGAGGATAAGTCTGCCGCTCTGTACCGCTTCCGCCCGCGATATGGTCTTGACCTCGGCGACATTGTTCACCTCGTGAATGATGCCGGCGTCGTGCGGCTCTATCACCTGCGCGCCGTCATTCCAGTACGCCTTGTAGCCGTTGTACTGCGGCGGGTTATGCGAAGCCGTAACGACAACGCCGGTATCGCAGCCAAGCGTTCTGATGGCAAACGAAAGCTCCGGCGTTGGGCGGAGCCCCGTAAAGAGATACGTCTTGAAGCCATTTGCGGCAAAGATGCACGCCGTTGCCTCGGCAAATACATCGGAA
>DXHG01000061.1 GCA_019113455.1 Candidatus Treponema faecavium
AGTTTGCCGTCGGCAAATGAAACGTTTGCCATCGGCAAGTGTCTCGCTGGCCGACGGCAAATTTCGTACAGGATAAACGGCAAAATAAAATTTAGCCATCGGCAAATATGTTAGTTTGCCGCCAGCGGCAGTCATCACGTGTATCGCCTGTTCAGTTATTTTAAATGCAGCGTTTGGCAGCAGCAGCATCTGGCGCTTGCCGCTCTGCGGCAAGCCTCAGTGCTGGAGAGGCGTTGTTCTCCTTCCTCCACAAAAACGCTTGTTTTATGCACCGTACATGTGATATGCTGTTATGTACTATTTGAGGTTCGGATGTTAGAAAAGATTCGCCAGCTGTACCGAAGCAGGGCAACTACCACACTGCGCTCGGCAGTTGATTTTCAAATGAAATTCATGCTTGTCTACGCCGCCTGTGTGCATTTGGGCCTGGCAGCAATCAGTTTTTATTTTTCAATGCCGGAACTGGGCGTGTACTATCTTGCAACGCTGCTCCTGTTTGTACTATTTGCGCGGTTTATCGACAGCAAAAGCTTTCTGCTTATTTATTTTCTTACGTATGCTGAAATCACGTTTCACTTAAGCCTGATTCACCGCCTTATCGGCGTATCAATCGCGATAGAACTGTACTATATATTGCTCATTCCCATCGGCTCGTACATATTCCTCATGCCGTACCGCAGGCTGTTTCAGGTACTGTTTGTGTGCGCCGCGCTCCTGCTCAACATCGTTTCGTACAGCTGCGTGCAGATGATGAATCTTGATTCCGGGCACATATTAAAAGTCCCGATGGATACGCACACGATTTTTACCATTTATTGCGTTATTTCCGCGTTCTGCATGGCGGCGCTGCAGTCGGCATTCTTTATCCGCAGCATTGTCAACCGGCTTTCTACTATTAAGGGAGAAAACATCACGCTCAGCCACCGCGCGCATCATGACGCGCTCACCGGACTGAAAAACCGGTACGAAATGAATATCCGCCTTGAACACGCGTTTCTGGACTATAAGCAGCGCCATATTCCCTGTTCGGTCTGTATCGGCGACATAGATAAATTTAAAAACGTGAACGACACGTACGGACATACTGCAGGAGACTATGTGCTTAAAGCTGTTGCCGACATTCTGCAGAAAAACACGCGCAAAAACGACGCCGTCGGACGCTGGGGCGGGGAGGAGTTTATCCTGCTCATGCAGGGGGACAAAACCGCCTGCTACGACTGCGCAGAAAAGCTGCGCAACATTATCGCCAATCACACGTTTTCCTATAACGGCCGTGTCATTCCGGTTACAATCACGTTCGGCGTCGCAAGCGCCGACAGCACGATGCAAGAATACATCAATGTGCTGGAGGCTGCTGACGCGCTGCTTTATGAGGGCAAAAAACGCGGGCGAAACTGCACGCGCATGTAATGTGCGCACTTCTTGCAGCTGCGCTGCGGCGAGCGTTTTTTTTTGCAGGTTCCCTGCGGGGTGTTGCTGCGCTTGCACGCGGGCTTGTTTTTGTCAGCCTGCGGCTGGGGCTTTCTTATTCTCTGTAATTTGTTTTGGGGAGGGAGGAGACCCTCTTCTTCAGAGGCGGGTTCTCCTCCCTCCCCAACCCCCTCTCTCCTCTCCAGCACTGTGTGAGAGATTCTACGTGTGGCACGCATGGCTTTTTTCTTTGCAGATTCTCTGCGGGGCGTTTCTGCGTGTGCGCGCAGGCTTGTTACAGTGCAATAAATCGCCTGCTCCAAGCTGTCAAGTTTAGGGTGCAGTTCACATACGTCCCTAAACTTGCATGAGTACAGCCGCAAGTTTGAGGCGGTGCCTCAAACTTGGCAGCTTTGAGCAGTGCGGTAAACCGCACTGCTCAAAGCCTAGATGCCGCAAAAGCTGAACTCAAAGTGAAGCGGTTTGCCTGCGGGGAGCAGGTATTCAGGATGCGTCAGCGCGCCCCATGAATCGTCTCCGCCAATTCCCATCTGAGCGAGCGCACAGCGCACCACCGTGTAATGCACCGGCGGAAGTTCATACGGATGCAGCGCGTTTTCAAGCTCATGCGGCGTGTACGGCAGCGCGGAAAAATACATGCCGTCGCCTTCAAAGCGCAGGCCTCTGCCGCGCAGGTCGCACACCGTGGCCCAGCGCACGCCGGTTTTATTGCCGCACTCCTGCGGGCGCAGGTACTTGGCCATATTGTCCATAACCGTATTGCGGTACACGCCGAGTTTTGCGCCGCGCTCACGGTCAGCGTATGTTTCGGAGGGGCCGTTTCCGTACCACGTTACCCTGTCGTAGTCAGCGTCAAGCTTAAAGAGCATGCCGAACTCGGGCATGTCGCTGACACCCGCGGGCGGCGCGTAATCAAGCGCCGTGTCGATGCGGCCGCACGAGTGTACCGTGTACGATACCGTACATTCAGACGCCGGTACGGTAGGCAGTATGTAGGTAAACGACACGGCAACACAGCCGTCATGTTCAGACACGGCAGGCTGACGCACCGAGCCGTCCCTGAAATCCTTATGAGACGGGTACATCGACGCGGTCTTCCACTGCGCATAGCGCATCGGCATGAGGTTTCCGCGGTCGTTGTCTGTCGGCGCGCGCCAGAAATTAGGCAGCGGCATAACGGGAAGCATTTCAACGCCGCCGCAGCGGTACGACACGAGGCCGCCGCTGAGCACGGAGAAGAGCGCCTCAAAGCCGTCGCCGCGCACGCCGATATTGTGCGTGCTGCGGATAACCGTTACGGGCCGTTCAGAGCGCGCGGCCCTGCGCGCGGGCGCAGCTCGTGTGCATACACCCTGCCCGAACGCAATTTCGTGCCCGCGCGCCGCCCACAGCGTGTCTTCGGCAAGCGCAAACGACACCGTTACCGTGTATTCGCCCGCCATTTCAGGGATATGAACAGGCAGCGGGTATGTTTTTTCGCACAGCGGCGCGACATCCGTAGAAAGCGGCGCCTGCGACACAAGCCTGCCTTCTTTTTCGACGCGTACCACGCAGTCAAATGTGTTCGTGTTTACAAACAGGTTCTTGTTCGTTACCGCAACGCACGCTTTTTCGCAGTCGACGGCGGCGGTGATGTTCTGATAATTGAACTTGACTTCCTGCATTTTGGGAGATTCATCGCGCTCCCCGCCGTAGACAATACCGTTGCCGCTGAAATTGCCGTCGTTGGGACGGTCGCCAAAGTCGCCGCCGTACGCCTGGAACGGAACGCCGTAGCGGTCTTTCTTTGTAATCGACTGATCGATATAGTCCCAGATAAAGCCGCCCTGGTACAGCGGTTCCGTATCAGTTAAATCGGTATACTTATGCATCGCGCCGCAGGAATTGCCCATCGCGTGCGCATACTCGCAGCAGATAAACGGCTTATCGCGGTGCTCCTTCAGAAATTCCTTAATCGATTCAACGGACGGATACATCTGCGACTCCATGTCGCTCGTCGCATTGTAGCGCCGATCCCAGCGGATGCCTTCGTAATGCACAAGGCGGGTCTTGTCAAGGCTTCTGAACAGTTCTGACATATCGTAGATAACTTTGCCGCCGAAAGACTCGTTGCCGCACGACCAGATGAGAATAGACGGATGGTTTTTGTCCCGCTGGTACAGCGACTGCACGCGGTCAAGCATCGCATCGCGCCATTCCTCATGGTCGCAGGGAACAATCGCGTCATAATCCGGCTCAGGCTTGCCCGTTTCCGTGTCCCATGATCCGTGGCTTTCAAGGTTCGTTTCAGCAATCAGATAGAGCCCGTACAGGTCGCAGAGCTCGTAAAGCTCATCGCAGTCGGGATAGTGACACGTGCGCACCGCATTGATGTTATTGCGCTTCATTGTGCGCAGGTCAAGCTCAAGCTCCTCGCGGCTCACACAGCGGCCGGTCTTGGAGCTGAACTCATGGCGGTTCACTCCCTTGAACACGATGCGCTTGCCGTTTAAAAGCATAATCGAATCTGCAAGCTCAAAGCGCCGGAATCCGGTTTTCTGCCGGATAACTTCTGTCTGGACACCGTCTTCGTTATAGACGGCGATATCCACGTCATAGAGCTCAGGCGCTTCGGCGCTCCACAGCACAGGGTTCTGCACCTGCATCACAGCGCGGCACGTCTTGCCGTCTTCGGCGTCTATTTCTGCGGAGGCAGCAGGAGTCCCGTCTTTTGAAAGGGTGACGCGCACACGGCCTTTTCCCCACATATGAAGCGACACACTTAAGCCCGCTGCGTCAAGCGTTTTATTCACTTCCGGCAGCACGTGCAGGTCAAACACATGCACGTCAGGCACGGTAAACAGGTACACGTCACGGTAGAGCCCGGAAAAACGGAAAAAATCCTGATCCTCGCACCAGCTGCCGCTTGTCCACTTGAATACCTGCACCGCGAGCTTGTTCACACCGTCCGCAATATGGGGCGTCAATTCAAACTCGCTCGGCGTAAACGAATCTGACGCATACCCGACAAATGCGCCGTTAAGCCACACGGCAAGCGCACTTTCGGCGCCCTGAAACGACACGAACACGCGTCTGCCGCGCATCGATTCGGGAACTTCAAAATACTTTACGTAGCTTGCGACCGGATTGAAATACGAAGGGATTTCTCCCGGGCGTATGCCGTCATGGCCTTCCCACGGATACTGCACATTGGCGTACTGCGGGCGGTCATAGCCTTCAAACTGAATATGCGCGGGCACGCGGATTGTATCCCACGAACGGCAGTCATACTCCGGTTTTTCAAACCCGCTCACCGCCGATGCGTAGTTCTTTGCATAATGAAACTGCCACAGCCCGTTCAGGCTGTACCGAAAACTGCCCGCACCGCCTGCGCGCGCTTCCATCTCATCTGCGTAATACGCATGGTCGGAATGAGCGTCAAGCCGGTTATCCCGGAAATACCGCGGATCAGAAACTTTGCCGTAGTCAAACACCTTCATAGCACTTCCTTATGTCTGAATAATAGAGATGGCTCCATTATCATGCGGGGTCGGCGGCGCGTCAATATATAATTTGCGCGGCGCACGCACGGCGTTTTTTTCTTTGCAGGATCCTGCGCGGTGTTTTTACGTGTGCACGCAGGGATTTCTTTGTTATTCTCTGTAAGTTACTTTCCTACTGTGCGCCTCTGTGTGCTTGTATTTCTCCCTGTGTGTAGCCTGCTGCGCGCATTACGTGTACGAGGTCGGCGCGGGAGCTCATGAGGCTCACAAGTTCGGCGAGTTCAGAACCGGTGAGCACCGTTCCTTTCGCGTTGTACGCAATGTTTGTGCCGTGCGCTGAAACGATGCGGAGCATTACAGCACCGCCGTATTCCCACACAGAGGCGGGATACTGTTTGTATATATCGCGGTAAATGCGAAGCGGGTCTGCGCCGTTTTCCGGCGGCGTTTCAGCGGGTGCGGCTGCCTGCACGGCAGGAGGCGCGGTTTGTGTGCCGGGCTCTTGAGCAAAACACGCCGCGGACAGGCATACGAGCGCGAACATACACAGCGTTCGTTTTTTCATGTGCGTTTCTCCTTTCTGCGCTCCAGTATAGCATAAAACCGGGCCCTGCGCAGGGCTTGCACGCAGTTGTGTTTCAGCCGGAGTATAGATAATATATATACAGATTTTTCATCAGGAGCGCATATGGCACATTGTACCGTACCCGAGGCGGAAGCGGTGCTGGATAAGGAGTATCCCGTACTTGACAAGGGGTTTGTCCGTTTGGTGGACTATATGGGAGGAGACGCGCGCATTGTGCAGGCGGCGCGCGTTTCGTATGGAGCCGGAACAAAAACGGTGCGCGAGGACGCAGCGCTTATCGACTATCTGCTGCGCCATCAGCACACGTCGCCGTTTGAGCAGGTGGTGCTCACGTTTCATATCCGCATGCCGGTGTTTGTTGCGCGCCAATGGGTGCGCCACCGCACCGCGCGCATGAACGAAGTATCGGGGCGCTACTCTGTCATGAGCGAGGACTGCTATCTGCCGGCAGCTGAAGACATCGCGGTGCAGAGTGCAGACAACAAGCAGGGCAGGGCAAATGAGCCGGTATCGCAGGCGCAGGCAGACGAGGTGCTTGCGCAGATGACTGCCGATCAGCAGCACGCGTATGACGGTTATCAGCAGCTGCTTGAAAACGGCATCGCACGCGAGCTTGCCCGCATCAATCTGCCGCTTTCGCTCTATACCGAGCTTTACTGGCAGATAGACCTGCACAATCTCTTTCATTTCCTCAAGCTGCGGCTTGACAGCCACGCGCAGCGCGAGATCCGTGCGTATGCGCAGGTGCTGCTCGACATCACAAAGAAAGTTGCGCCGCTTGCGGCTGCATCGTTTGAAAACCACATACAGCACGGCGTTTCGTTTTCAGGGGAAGAAATGGAAGCGCTGCGCGCCGTGCTCGCCGGAAAGGAATCTCCGCTTGCCGGCAAAAAACAGGAACGCTTTGAGGCAAAACTCGAACAGTCTGTACAGCTGTAATGGAATTGCGGGCAGGCGTGTTCAAAGCGCCGCGCCTGCTGCCGTGTGTGCGCAGCGCGCTAGGTGGCGGCGTTCTGCGCCTTCTTTTTTTCCACCGCGTCGCGCAGGCTTTTTGCAAAGACTTTGTTCTGATCGCTCCGCACCGGCACCGAGAACAGCGGATCTCCGTCTTCCGGAGAAATGCGGTACGGATATTTGCCCGCACACTGATAGGCGGGGCTCATCTGATCGTTTATCCACCAGTTAAGCACGGCGGCAACGCCGAGCGTGTATTTGAGCAGCGACGCGTTGCTTGCCTGCGTGTTTTTGCGTTTTGCACCGAGCAGCGCATCGAGCCTGTTTGACACCACATTCGGAATGCCGAAGCGGTACGGCTGCCAGATGTCTGGCACGCCCGAGACAAAGCCGCGCACGCGGCTTTCCTTTATACTCTGCGATACGATGTCAATGAGCACGTCGTGTATAAACTCCGTACGCAGGCACAGCGGACGGTACGTACTGTCGTTTGCGGGTTTTTCAAGCAGTATCTGCGTAAACTCAAAATGCGGCAGAAAATAATACTTTGTCTGCCATAAAATATCGGTCAAAAGCTTTTTGCCGAACTGTCCTTTCGCAAATTCTTTCTGAGAGTACACCGCGTTAACGTATTCCCTGAGCTTTACCGCGTAGCGCTTATCGAATAAATCCTGTCGGTACACGCTCAACGTGTTAAGCGCATCGGTAAAATTATCTTTTGCGTTCTGCAGCTGCGGGTTTGCTTCTGCGTCAAACTTGATATTCCGGCAGCCCTGAAACAAGTCTTCCAGTATGCGCAGAAGCACTACCATAACCTGCAGCGGATTGTCATTTGCGAGCAGGTTAAAGCCTTCGTCAAACTCATAGAGCGGCTGAAAATACGGGTACATATCAGGCATTTCCTGCAGACGCAGCCAGCCTGCGTCAGGGAACAGCCGGTCAAGCAGCACGAGTCCGAGCTTTATGACATACTGCTTTGAAAGCTCCGTCCCTGATTCTTTTTCAGGCTCGGCGGCCGCTTCGGCGTCGGCTGCGGGTTCCGCATCTCTCTGCGCTTCAGGCTCACGTATATTTTCGGGGTCCGGTTCAGCCTGCTGCTTTTCAGGCAGCAGCAGATCGTATTTGGTTAAGTCAAGGAACGGCAGTATTTTACTGATGCGTTCGGTAAAGAACTCCGGATACGGCGTATAGGCGTTTGTACACATGCGCATAAGCAGCGGATACATGCCCTTATGCACTGTTTTTGTTACGTATTTGAACTGGGCAAAGATGTTTTCCGCGAGCGTCTGCACCCGTTCCATCTTTACACTGCCGTACGCACTCATTTCTGCAGCGATGCTTTTTAAGAACTCTCCCGCGCGTGTTTCTCCGAGAAACGACAGCGGCAGCACACAGCGGTACACGCCGCGCGTAACCGGCATGAGCATTGCCACTGTTACTTCCTGCGGGCGGCGGCTCACCATGTCGTAGAGGTTTGACAGCTCCTGCACCGGCATCGTTTCTATTATCTGGCAGAAACGATACTGCATTTCTTTTGCGGTAAGCACTTTCTGACGGTACGTATCAGGCGCGCAGTTAAGCAGCGCGGACATGTCGGCACACAGCGACTGAATATAGGAAATATAGGTTTTAAGCGTTACGGAGACAAAACCCGGCAGCACCTTGTCGGAGTGGGAGAGCATCATGATAAAGTTGAATATGCCGTAATTGGGCTTAATGCGGTACTCAAGCGACATCATGAGGCGGTCGGTCTGCTGGCGATCTTTGGGAGAAAACTCAGGCAGCGCACCTAAGGTGCGCGGGTACGGCGCTGATGTTTCTGACGCGGATGAGACAACAAAGCTGTTTGCCGCCGAGCCGTCTTTGGCGCGGTCCTGCGAGGCGATATTGCGCGCGTAGCCGGTGTGCTTTTTGGGCATCGCTGACATATCGATCGGCGCAGACTTTTCGTAGCCGATTTCGCCGCCGAGCACTTTTGTCATTTTTTCTGCTTCTTCCCGGTTGATATTGCCGATATTGCGGCGCGTCTTTTCCAGTTCCCCGGGTTCGTATATCGCTTTCGGTCTTTTTTCTCCAGATTCCATGCTGTATAACTCTCCTGTTACATGAGGCTTGCGCTTATAACCGCAGGTTTTGTTTTTTTGCCATGCCGGGAAAACCTTTAAGCACAATGCGTTCTCCTGCGGCGGTAAGCAGCACTCCTTCAAATTTTCCGTATACCAGATGATCCACAGCGCGCAGTACAAAGATGCTGAGTCTATGTATATTATCGGATATGGGCGTGAAAGTTAAATCGATCATGCTTTCCGTGTCCTGTATAATCCATTTGCCCGTAACGCCGTAGGGCCTCGTGATGCGTACGGGCGGCAGCGGCGTCATCACGCCGTCTGTAAAAAGCACATTTTCATTGTAGGTATCGGGGTCAACGGCTTCAAGCGATGTTTCCACGATGCAGAATGACACGCTGTGTCCTCCGCTGTTTCCGCAGGCGAACACCATATCGGTGTGCGTACGCAGTTTGCAGTACGCGCGGCTCATGAGGAACATCATGCTGCCGTCAAGCTCCGCCGTGTCCTGCTCCCGCGAGACCGCCGCGGTGCGTGAGATATGTCCCTGCACCGGCGCGGTAAAGCGGTAGACGCCGCGGCAGCGGCGCATTACCGGCGCAGGATAGACTCCAGACATCTCGCAGAACGAGGCGGCTGACAGATCTGCGGCAAGCGCTCCCGACAGCGACGGGCGTACGGAATCTCCGCGCACGTCAAATGTAAATACGGCTTCTCCGCGGCTGCGGTTCCAGCTTACTCTGAAATGGCGCATATGCTGCGAAGCAGCACATAAGCCGTGCGCGGTCAGGTGCGGAATAAGGCGCTTTTTGGGGCCTGAGACACAGCGGTAGGCGTATTTCTTTGCGTCCGCGGTATGCCACAGCGAGAGCTCCGCGTAGCCGAATAGTTTAGCGTCAAGAAAATCGATATTGCCGATATAGCCGTCCGTACAGAAAAAAAACGAAAGCCTGCTGCGTATGCGCGTGTTTGTGATAAATTCCGGCATCGGCAGAACGCCGAACGGACGGCGTACATTGCGTATATCGAGCCGCTCAGGCGCTCCGCCGAATGTTCCAAAGACCGGCCGTCCGTTTTCGACGAGTTTTTTTGGAGGGGCGCAAACTAATCTTGAATACACACGTAACCTCTGTGTGTATTATACTTTATATTTTTTCAGATTTTCAACAGCTGGGCGCGGACTTGTTTTCTTTCTTATTCTCTGTAATTTGTTTTGGAGAGAAAACCTGCACGCACGCAGCAGCTTCGCAAAACGGTCTGCTGCACAGACGTGATTTCTGCCGCACACCTTCGGTCTGCTTCTGCTTACTGCACAGTAATCGTACCTCCCGCTCCTGCAGCACTGGGGAGGTACAGCAGCAGGCCTGAGATGCTGCGCTCTCATTTGGCATAAACATACTGCACAGGAACTTGCCGCACAGCGCCAGGACATTTCCCGATGGCAAAATTTACATTTGCCGGTGGCAAATAAAAATTTTGCCGATGGCAAAATTTTATTTTGTCATGTATCCGGTAAGAAATTTGCCGTCGGCCAGCGAGACACTTGCAATCGGCAAAATTTTACTTTGCCGGCGGCAAACAAAAAATTTGCAATCGGCAAGTGCGCCGCTGGCCATCGGCAAAATTCATGTCTGATAAATGGCAAATATAAAATGAGCCATCGGCAAATTTTTATTTTTTACACGGGAAACCTCGAGGCTGCACTCATGCCAGTTTAGGGCATACGCCGTAAACTGCGGCAGGATAGCATTTGCGCAGCAGACAGTTTTGCGAAAGCAAAACTGTGAGTGCAGGCAATAGCTTGCGCCAGGTGCCTCTCCCGTCCCAGAAAAACACATTACAGAGAAAAAACGCCGTGCGTGCAGCGCAGAAACCACCCCGCAGTGAACTGCAAAGAAAAACCTATCCGGCACACACCGGATACAGACTTGAAACACAAAAACGTTTATTGTAATCTACTATAATATAGGCATGACTGCGTTATGCCGCTGTATTCTATTCGTTTTCCGGAGGTGCATATACATGACTGGTCGTTTTGATTTTTCCATTGAAGAGCTGGGGCCCTGCAAGGTGCTTTCTCCCATTCATCTGTCGACGGAGCGGGATGATTACCGTGCGAATTATGTGCGAAACGATGAATATATCCGCTATGACGTGGATGTGTCGTCCGAGGCGCCTGCACCGGAACAAACGGATCGCCTCAATTTAATGGAAAAGGCGGGGCCGCGTGAATATATCTATTTTAACCCCAAACACGTCAACGCGGGTATCTGCACGTGCGGCGGGCTGTGTCCCGGACTCAACGATGTTATCCGCGCTATCGTACGCTGTCTGTATAACCGCTACGGCGTGCGCCGCATCCGCGGCATACGGTTCGGGTTCAAGGGCTTTTTTGCCGAACAGGGCTTTGACACAATCGATTTGACGCCCGACAATGTGGACGATATTCACAAGACGGGCGGTTCGTTTTTGGGAACGAGCCGCGGCGGCGGCGACCGCGTCATTGAGATAGCCGATGCCATCGAGGCGCTGAACATGAATATGCTCTTTATTATCGGCGGCGACGGCACACAGCGCGGCGCGCTTGAGGTTGCAGAAGAGATAGAGCGGCGCGGCTTAAAGATTGCCGTTGTCGGCATACCAAAGACGGTTGACAACGATTTAATTTTCATTCAGAAGTCGTTCGGGTTTGACACAGCGGTGCAGAAAGCAACGGAAGCGGTGTCCGCCGCGCACATGGAAGCTCATTCGCACATTAACGGCATAGGCCTTATAAAGCTCATGGGCCGCGAGTCGGGCTTTATCGCGACGTCGACAGCGCTCGCGAGCCACGAGGCAAATTTCTGTCTGATTCCCGAGGTTCCGTTCGATCTTGAAGGAGAAAACGGCTTTCTGCATTATCTGGAAGACCGCGTGAGAAAAAGACATCATGCGGTCGTTATCGTTGCCGAGGGCGCCGGGCAGAATCATCTTGCGTCGACAAACGAACACGACGATTCAGGCAATATCAAGCTTGGCGACATCGGCACGTTTTTGCGCGACCGCATCAATGCGTATTTTAAGGAAAAGAAGATACACATCAACCTGAAATATATCGATCCCAGCTACCAGATTCGTTCCGCGCAGACAATCGCGACCGATTCCGTGTACTGCGAACGGCTGGGCAACAACGCCGTTCACGCCGCAATGGCGGGAAAGACAAAGCTCGTTATCGGTCTTGTGCATGAAAAGTATGTGCATCTGCCGATAAAGCTCGTAACCGCGCGGCGCAACAAGGTGAATCCCGAAGGTTCGCTGTGGCGCGACGCGCTTGACGCGACCGGCCAGCCGATTCTGATGCAGAACGAAGCGGCGCGTTCAGCGACATAACAAAAACACGGGCTCAAAACCTTCACCGGTTTTTGAGCCCGTGTTTGTTTTTAGCGAGTGTGCTGTATTTCAGCGCAGCATTGCGGCAAGCGTGTCCTGCGATGATACGTTGTCGTAGAGCAGCGCGTACATCACCGCCGCTGAAACGGTTTTCTGCACATAGCCGCGTGTCTCAAGGAACGGTATTGTTTCCACCATGAGGTCAACCGGCAGATCTGCCGCGTCAGCCTGCCAGCGGCGTACGCGCGTAATGCCTGCATTATACGCGCACAGGCCAAGCACGGGAGAGCCGTCAAGGCGGCTGATCATTTCTTCCAGATAAAACGTACCAAACAGCAGATTTGTTTCAGGATCCTGCAATGAATATTCCGCGATGCCGAGTTTATTCGCAATATCCTGCGCGGTCGGCGTCATGAGCTGGGTAAGCCCTTCCGCGCCGGCGTACGATATGATGTGCGGATCAAAGAAACTTTCGCTGCGCACAAGCGCGTACATATACGACGGCGGCAGGCCGAACCGATCGCACAGCGGCACAATGTATTCCGAAAAGTTGCGCGGGTAGAGTTCAACAAGCAGCGCTTCCGACAGCGGCTTTTCCGGATGGCTTGCCACATACGAAATAATGCGGAGCGCGTTGCTGCGCGACAGGCTGTCTTCAGCGTACAGGTCGCGCAGCGTGTGCGCGAGACGCAGCGCGGTGTCCATCGATATCTGACTGCGGAAGTGCTGCCACGCGGTGTAGATGTGGCCGTACAGCTCAAAGTCGCACAACCCCGTAAGGAGCTTTTCTGCATCGGCGTTTATCTGAAAATCAGTATCAAGGGGAATATCGAGCACAATGCGGCATATTTCTCTGTCGGCAAGGCCGAGCTTGCTGCCGGCGGCGATGCTGTAGTATAAGTTGCCGCCCGGAATACAGGCGTCCGTATATGCCGCTTTTACCGCGGCTGGTATATCCTCGCTGCCGCCCTGCGGTATGTATAAGCCTTCTTCAAGAACACGGCCCGTTATATAGGCGTATTTGGACACAGTCTGTGCGTCAGCATACACCGTACCGCCGCGGATAAGCATATAGGTGTGATAAAACGACTGCCAGTCGCGTTTTGCCGCCAGTGAAAGCGAAAGCGTGTCGAAAAAATCGGTAAAATAGTACGGGTCGTGTATCGCTGTTCCATACTGCTCAAGCGCGGCAACTGTTTCTTCCGCTCCTGCCTTGAGCAGCACCGACAAATAATACCAGAGCGCGTTGTCAGCGTTTTCAGGCTCAGGCGCGCATATGAGCGCCTGCTCAAACCGATCCGCCGCAAGCCAGATGTTTTTTGAGCCGCTGCGGTCGTAGAGCCTGCCGGCATAAAAGCGCAGGTAGAACAGCTGTTCGTCTGTTTTCGCAAGTGCGTCGGCCTTATCAAAAGCGAGCGCGTTTTTTACGTAGTCTGTGCTGCCGTACAGCAGTATTTTGCCTGCATCTGACAGCAGCTGAACGGGCAGCTGTACGAGCGCGTCTTCCATTTTACCGAACGAAGCGGTTATGCGGCGCAGCGAATTGTACGCTTTGTGGTACTCTCTGAGGTACAGTTCAGTGCGCATATCCATAAGTACAGACAGCCGGTTCAGCACAACGATGTTGTTTTCCGGATCTGTTTTGTCTGAGAGCGGCAGTTTTTGGAATTCAGTGTAAAACTGCAGGTGCTGTTCGCTGTAACTGCGCGTAGAAAACCAGCGCAGCGCTTCTTCATAAAAAGCGGGCTCCTGCAGCTGCGCGAGCGCGAGCAGCCGGTATTTTACAAGTTCATCGGGGAGCACGGCTGCCGTTTGTTCCGTTAAATCTATGATGCGTTCATATTCCGCTGCATCATAGTAGAGCCGCGTAAGCACGCTGAGTGCGTCTATGTCATGCCATGTGTCCTGGTATTTTTCTGCGAGTACAAGCTGTTCCTCCGCGGGAACGAGGCGCAGCAGCTGCTGCATGCACAGTCTGCTGAAAAAAAGAGACGACTCAACCGTTCCCGTTTTGAACAGTTCCAGCGCGTCTTCCTGTTCTCCGTCGCGCAGAGCTGTCAGTCCCTTGAAATAATATGCGTCGCTGCCGTATTTTATCTCCTGTGCTTCATCTGAGGAAACGCCGCATGAACTGAATATGAACAGCAGCGCCGCGCACGCAGCTGACATACAATGTGCCGCCGCTTTATACCATTTCATCACAAAACGGGCGCTTATCTTGGCGGAATGACGATAGTTGTTCCTGATACGATGTAGTCAGGGTTAGAGATATTGTTTGCTTCGGCGATTTCAGGATACCGCCACGGGTTTCTGTAATATGCGGCGGCAATATCCCACAGCGTGTCTCCCCATTTGATTTGATATGTTACGTTTTGTTCAGCGGGAGCAGGTTCAGGCGGAAGCGGCACAATATCGGGAACAGGAGCGACAACGATTTGATTCTCTTTCGGCATAACCGCCTGCTCTGCCGCCGTCTGCTGGCTGCTGCCGGCAGCGTGCTGTTCCTGTGCGGCGGTATCCGGCGCCGTTCTGCCGTTAAACCGCGACGGCACAAGCATGAAAATACCTGCAAGCGCTGCAAGACAGATAACGGCGCAGATAATGCAGATAACGACGGCGCCAATCTGCGATTTGCCTTTTGAAGCGGTTTCCGTATCGTCAAAGAGGCTTTCGTCAAACAGCGGCGTTTCAGGTATTCCCGTATCGGCATATTCCTGCTGCTGCATATGTGAAGAGGTGTCGGTTTCTGCATCTGCGGACAAAAAATCACTGTCATCAAGCGAGCCTGCCGCAGACTGGTCGTCGACGCTGAACGCCTCGTCGTCAAGCAGATTGGATAAGTTAAGCGGCTTCTCCGCAGATTCATCAAAGTCCGGCACATCAAAGTTCATGTCGGAAAAGTCGGGAAGATTATCGGCCGTGTCGGGTTTGTCTTGTGCGGTCGGCGTTCCCGTTTCAGCCGAGTCAAAGTCCGGCAGATCAAAATCTTCTGCGGGCTGCGCCGCAGCAGTGCCGCTGTCAGTCAGAGCCGGTTCCGGCGCACTGCCGTCAGCCGCGGCATCGGCGTCAAAGTCCGGCAGATCAAAATCATCGGCAGTTTGTGCCGCATTCTGCACGTCCGTGCCGCTGTCCGGCAAAGACAGCTCCGGCGCGCTGCCGTCAGCCGCGGCACCGGCGTCAAAGTCCGGCAGATCAAAACCGTCTGCGGTCTGCGCCGTCTCCGCCGGAGCGGTCATATCTATAACGCTTCCGGCTGCGGGCAGCGGCGGC
>DXHG01000062.1 GCA_019113455.1 Candidatus Treponema faecavium
CAATACAGAATACACGACAGCAGCTCCTTGACGCGCTGCTGCCGTACCGATACAATTATCAGTATATATGATAGAAAAAATGCGACTGTACGGGCTGCGCGGAGCCGTGTGTGTGTCTGAAAACACACCGCAGGCGATACAGCAGGCCGTTTCTGAGCTTGCCGATGAGCTTTTTGCCCGCAACTCCTATTCCCCTGAAGATATCGTTTCCATACAGTTTACAATGACATCCGATCTGACCGCGCTTAATCCGGCGGCGGCGCTGCGCCGTTCAAATCAGGCGGCGCTTGCCGCTTCGTGCGCGCTCTTTTGCAGCACGGAACCGCCGGTAGACGGCGCGCTGCCGCGGACAATCCGCGTGCTTGTAACGGCATACGCGGAAAAGCCGCCGGTGCATGTCTATACCGGCGGCGCGGAAGTCCTGCGCCCTGATTGGGCGCGCACCCAGGCGGAACGCTAGCCAGCTGGAAACACCGGTATGCAGTCAATATGGCTTATCAGCCGCGAATACGCGGGTATCGCCGAAGCGGGCGGCGTAAAAAACGTTTCGTGCTCGCTGTGCGAGGGGCTCGTGCGCCGCGGTACGCGCACAATGCTCTTCATTCCGCTGTATGCGTGCACTGTGCTCGACGCGGTTGATTCCTTTACAGAATTAACTGACTACTGCCGCATACACATTGCCGGGCACGATCATCACGTTGGCTGGGCGCGCGGGGTCATGAATGGCGTTGACATCGTGTTTATTATCAGCAGCCTGTTTTCGTCGCGCATGGGCGTGTATACATATACAAAAGAAGAAGAACTGCGCGACCCTTCGTGCCGGAGAGGCGAGGGGCACCGCGAAACGCTTGAAATGAACGTGCTGTTTGAACGCGCGGTACTTGAATACGGTGTTCGTTTTCCCGATACCGTTCCGCATATGATTCACTGCCAGGACGCGGCTGCGGCGCTGGTACCGGTGCTCGCGCGGCGGTGCAGGGAGTACGCGGCGGTGTTTGCCGATACGCAGTTTGTCGTAACGATACATAACGCGGGCCCAGGCTATCATCATGCGTTTGACAATACGGAAACGGCGTGCCGGCTAACCGGCCTTTCGTCGGACTGTATTGCAGGCGGCATAAACGCGCAGAGCGGTGCGGTGGAACCGTTTCTGCTGTGCGCGCCGTACGCGTGCCTGACAACCGTGTCGCCGTGGTACGCATATGAGATACGCAATCCCGCCAATCAGGACACCGGCGGGCTTTCGCAGGAATTCAGCCGCCGCGGCGTGCGCGTTATCGGCATCACAAACGGCATTGATATTGACCGCTACGATCCCGAATACCCTGAAAAATCGCTTTTAACGTACCCGTTTTCTCCGGAGAACAAAGATCTTGACGGCAAATACCGGTGCCGCGCCGACTTTATTGAGCGGCACCGTGAGTGTATTCAGGCGTATGACGGCGTGGAACAAAACGGCTTTATTCTTGAGCCGGAACCGGATACGGTGTGGTTTTCGTATCATGGGCGGCTGGTGCGCCAAAAAGGGCTCTTTGTGCTTGCTTCTGCAATTGAGGAGCTTTTGCCCCGGCATCCCGAGTTCCGGTTTGTGATAAACGGGCAGGGCGAGGCGGTGCTTGAGGAGCGGTATCAGTATCTCGCTTCCCGTTTTCCCGGACGGTGCCTGTATTTCCGCGGGTATCACCGTTCGCTTGCCCGCCTGTGCACGGCGGTTGCCGATTTTCTGGTGCTGCCGAGCGACTTTGAGCCGTGCGGGCTTGAAGACTTTATTGCGCAGCTGTTCGGTTCCATCCCGATTGCACACGCGACCGGCGGGCTCAATAAAATCATTCACGGCGAGACCGGCTACCTGTATCACCCGAATACGGAACAGAAACTGGCGGCGGTTCTTGCCGAATGTGCGCGGCGGTTTATCGGCGACCGCGAGTTTAATCTGGAAATTATTGCGCAGGCGGCGATGTTTGTGCGCTATACGTATTCATGGGATGAGGTTATCAGCCGCAAATACATTCCGCTGTACCGGTGGCTTTACGGCAGAACGGCAGGGCAGACAGCGGAACCTGCAGAATCGCTGAAAGCGAATCTGCTGTAAGCCGCATGGCAGCGGGAACGCGCGCACGGCGGCGTACGCGGTCAGTCTGCGAGCGATTGCTCAAACTTAAGCAGCTTTTCTGAGTAGCTCTCTATTTTTTCTGTCAGTTTATCGTAATTTGCCTGCAATTCCGCCAGCTGGTGTGCAAGGCGTTCTTTTTGTATTTTCAGCAGGTTAATGCGTTCCGGTATGGTTTCGTCTCCCTGCTGGCACAGCAGCACGTAGGCGGCGATAGTTTCTACCGGCATACCGGCGCTTCTTAAGCATTTGCTGAAATATACCCATTTGCAGTCTTCTTCTGTGTAATTCCTGATGCCGCCGGCGGTGCGCTGTACGGGCGGTATCAGACCGCTGCGTTCGTAATACCGCAGCGTGTCCGCTGATAGTCCGTATTTCCGGCTTACTTCTGCGATTGTCAAAAAGCCACCTCCTTATTTATAGAAAAAAGCGTACAGTCTGGAGCAAACTCTATGTCAAGCAGCGTGTATGCAGGAAACAGGCATGAGTACCGGTTTTAGATTGCTGATTTCAGCCCATTGCCTGCGCAAGGATGGCAAGTGTTTTTTCCGCAGTCTTTTCCCATGAAAACTGCTGCGCCCATTCAAGTCCCTGCGCGCTTAAACGCTCCCGGAGCTCCGTGTCGGTTACGATTGCTTCGATGGCTGACGCTGCTGCTTCTATATTATCAGCGTCAAAGTACAGCGCATTGTCTCCCGCTATCTCAGGCAGCGCGCCCGCGTTTGCGCAGGCAGCCGGCAGCCCCGCGGCCATCGCCTCAAGCACCGGAAGTCCGACGCCTTCCGATACGGACGGGAATACACAGGCGTCTGCGCATGAATACAGTTCCGGAAGGCTTTTATGCGGAAAATAGCCGGTAAGAAAAATATCAGAGCCGTACTGCGATGCTGCCGCTTCGCAGTGCACCGCATCAGAAGCCGCGCCGTCGCTGCCTGCAAGCACGAGACGGTGCGGCAGGCCGGTTTTTTTCTTGAACAGCGAGAACGCGCGGATGAGTTCCGCGTGTTTTTTTGACGGGCTGCTCATGCGCGACGCGTATATGATGTACGGGCGTTTAATTGCGAACGGTTTTATGTTCACGACTTCTCCGGTCAGATCGGAACGGGGATAAAAGAGCGCGTGGTCAACGCCGTTATACACGACATCGATAGTATGCGCCGGTATGCCGAGCGAAATGAGATCCTGCTTGATGCAGGCGCTGCCGGCAATGATGCGGGTCGCTTTTGCAAGCCCCCGTTTTATCAGCAGCGAGAACCACCGGTCTGAGGTTTCCGCAAATAAACTTGATACTATATCGTTGACGACGGCGACGCCGGGAATCTTAAAACTCTGCGGCAGAAAACGCGCGCCGGCAGGAAACAGGATAACGTCGTATTTTTGTTTTTGCGAAAAGCTCTTTATATTTATCGTGTGCCAGAACCGTTCGGCGGCAAGGCTGTCCGGTACGGACAGCCCTTCGTACAGGATGCGGCTGACGCCCGAAGTATAGGTATACCGGTCCATTTCCGGTCCAAACAATTCATATATGATTGACGGGTTGTCAGGCAGGTTTGCAATAAGGGAACGCAGATATGAGCCGATACCTGAGCGGCCGTGCTCGCAGCCGAATGCATCAATTCCTATTTTCATGCGCGTGATTATAGCACAGCAGGCCGATATGTGCTATACTGCGCATATTATGGACGATATTCCCCGTTTTGCTGATTTAGGCATACCGGAATCTCTGTGCGCGCGTCTTGAGCAGACCGGCATTACGGTGCCGACTGCGGTGCAGCAGGCTGTTATTCCGCTGCTGCAGACTCACCGGCATCTGTTGTTTCGTTCGGAGACAGGAACCGGAAAGACATTTGCCTATGCGCTGCCGCTGCTTGCGCGTATCGGTGCAGACGACCGCAGCGTGCGGGTGATTATTGCAGCGCCGTCGTATGAGCTTGCTTCACAGATACGAACAGAGATACAGCGCGTGTCTGCGGCGCCTTCTGCGCTGTGCATCGGCAATACGTCAATCACCCGCCAGATAGAGACGCTCAAGCGCAAGCCGAATATCGTTGTCGGCAATCCTGCTCGGTTGCTTGAGCTGATACAGCTGAAAAAACTGAAAACACAAAACGTGTCTGCTGTCGTGCTTGATGAAGCGGATCAGCTTTTTTCAAAAGAAATACGCAGTATCACGGCAGAGCTTGTTTCCCGTATGCCGCCGTCAGTGCAGCTTGCAGCGTGTTCCGCAACGGCAGCAGACAGCCTGCTCGGTATGCTTTCGCGTGCGCTTCCTTCCGGCAGCCCTGACGCAGAAATATGCACGTGCTTTATGCCGGAAGAAAACATACTGCGCAGCCGCATTACGCATTATGCCGTATTCAGCGAGCAGCGCAATAAACTTGACACACTGCGGAAACTGTTTCATGCGCTTAATCCGGCAAAGACGCTGATATTTACGGCGCGGCCTGCTGACGTGGAAAAATGCGCGTCGTTCCTTGCGTCAAAAAAGATACCGTGCGCGCCGCTGTACGCGAAAGCGGATAAGACCGCAAGAAAACAGGCGATTGACGGATTCCGGCGCGGTACGTATCAGACACTTGTTGCCAGCGATTTGTCCGCGCGGGGCATCGATGTGCTTGATATTACGCACGTTATTCAGATGGATGTGCCTGAACATACCGCTGCGTTTGTGCACCGCGCGGGACGGACTGCGCGCGCAGGACGCAGCGGCGTCAATGTCGTGATAGGAAACGAGCGCGAGCTTGTGCGCCTGTCGGCGTTTGAAAAAAAACTTAAGATTGTCATATATCCCCGGATATTATGGAAGGGAAAACTCATTGCGCCGTCTGCCGCAGAGACAGACACGCCTTTTGATGCATAAGGAGAAATAACAAGCCGTATGTCTGATACCGTAAAACAATTTTTTGACAAACTGCGCATTTCGCCGCGCATGATTATCGGCATTGTGATCGTTGTGCTGCTTGCGGCAGCCGCATCGACGAGTCTGTTCAGCGTTGACGCGACTGAGCAGGCAGTTATCACCAGGTTCGGCAAGTATTATAAAACGGTCGGTTCCGGGCTGCAGATGAAGCTCCCGTTCGGCATTGACAAGCACTATAAGGTGCCGGTGAATGTCGCGCAGACAGAACAGTTCGGGTTTGAAACAGCAGACCCGGGGCGCGGACAGCTCTACCGGAATTCCCGCCTTGAAGAGTCTACGATGCTTACCGGCGACTTGAATATCGTTGATGTCGAGTGGATTATTCAGTATAAGATTGTTGATCCGCGGGCATGGCTGTTTAATGTGATGGAAAACAGGCAGACAATACGCGATATTTCGCAGTCCGTGATGAATATGCTTGTCGGTGACCGCGCGATACTTGACGTTATGGGGCCTGACCGGCTGGCGATTGAAAATGCGTCGCTTGAACTGATGAACGAAAACTTTGAAAGCCTCGGTCTCGGCATCAATGTTATCGCAGTAAAACTGCAGAACATTGTGCCGCCTGAAGGCGTACAGGCGGCGTTTGAGGATGTAAACAAGGCGATTCAGGATATGAATCGGCTGATAAACGAAGGCAAAGAAGCCTACAACTCAGAGATTCCTAAAGCGCAGGGTGAGGCGGAGCAGCAGGTGCTGGTTGCAGAAGGCTACGCTTCTGAACGCATCAACCGTGCGCAGGGAGATGTGGCGCGCTTTAATTCCGTGTACGAAGAATACCGGCAAGCGCCCGCCGTAACGCGCGACCGCCTGTATCTTGAAGCGGTAGAAAGCGTTTTTGGCGCGCAGGAAGGCAGCACGCTCATTGACAAAAACGTTGAAAACATGCTGCCGATCAAGAATATAAACACAGGAGCGCAGTAAATGAATACAAGAAAAGTTCTTATCGGTTTGGCGTGCGCCGCCGCGATTGTTGTCGTGTTTTTGCTGATGGGGCCGTTTTATGTGGTAGACGAAGGCTCGCAGGCGGTCGTTACGCGCTTTGGACGGATTGTAAACACGCGGACTGAGGCAGGACTGTACTTTAAGATTCCGTTTGCGGACATGATTACCGTATATCCCAAGCGTATTCTTTCGCTTGACGGCGATTCGCAGCGCATACCGACAAAAGAAAACCAGTTTATCATTGTAGATACGACAAGCCGCTGGCGCATTTCTGATCCGGAACTGTTTTATCAGAACTTTAAGACCGTCGACGTGGCATACAGCCGCCTCGGCGATATTATCGATTCTTCCGTGCGGACAATTATTACGCAGAACCGGTTGAGCGAAATCGTGCGCAGCTCAAACATTATCAATGAACGGACAAGCACCGGACAGTTTGTTGAAACGGAAGGCGTTGAAACGTCTCAGATAGAAGAACTGCTCAGCCAATCTGCCGTTTCGGAATCCGTGCAGAAAGGCCGTATGGCGCTGAGCAACGAAATGGCTGACGAGGCGCGCAAAATGCTGCCTGAATACGGCGTACAGCTGCTTGATATTGTGCTGCGTCAGATCCGCTACTCGGATGAACTGACCGAAAGCGTATATAACCGCATGATTAAGGAACGCAGTCAGATAGCGCAGGCGTACCGCTCTTTAGGAGAAGGAAAGAAAGCGGAGTGGCTCGGCCGTCTTGAAAACGAAAAGCGCACCATATCGTCTGAGGCGTATAAAGAGGCGGAAGAAATTAAAGGCCGCGCTGATGCGGAAGCGGCGCGCATTTATGCTGACGCATACGAGCAGGATTCTGAGTTTTACACGTTCTGGAAGAGCATTGAGTCATACCGGACAACACTGCCGAAGTTTGACGCGACGTTCAGTACCGACATGGAATACTTTAAGTATCTGTACAATGCGGACGGTGAATAATACCTCTGCGCGGAATCCGGCATGAGTGAATATTCGGCGGTTCAGTTTGACGGGGGCGGCGTGCTGCTGAATATGCAGCTGACGCCGCGCGGCTTTGCGCAGGGCAGGCTGTTTTCGTTTCTTGACGAAACAGGCTGTATTGCTGACTGTATGCAGGGCAGCTTCCGCGCCGCCGCGTGGAAATTTGCAGAGACTGTTGAACGCGGCGGCCTCTTATATGCGGCAGGCGTACTGCCGGAACCTGATTCGTGGACAACGCTGCTTGCGGCAATGGAGCGGCGCGGTGAGAG
>DXHG01000063.1 GCA_019113455.1 Candidatus Treponema faecavium
CGATAACTCTTTTCTATAATAATTATATGCCGCGTTCAGCAGTACGTCTACGCATTTACCAGCAGATCATATACTTCCGCAGGCTCTTTAACCGCAAGCAGTGAATCACGCAGTGCCTTGTTTTTCAGCTTCGCGCTGAAATACGAAAGCGTCTGCAAGTAGTACGAGTGCTGGTTGTAGGCGGCGGCAATCATAAACAGCAGGCGAACAGGCGTGTCGTCTATCGTCTGAAAATCGATGATGTCCGTCCTGCTGATGCCCACAGACATGACCAGATCCGTAACCGACGACAGCCGCACATGCGGTATCGCGATGCCGCGCCCGATTGCGGTTGACATCAGTTCCTCACGCTTGAGAATCTCTATGGCAAGCTCCTGCCCGTTTTTAACCTGCGGGGCGGTGCTCAGATTGGCGGCAAGCTCAAGCAGCGCATCGCGCTTGGTAGAGTGATTCAGAAAAATAATACGGTCTGCAGAGAGAATGTTTTTTATCTGCACGACTGTCGCGGGCGTGTTCTGGCGCGCGCCTGAAGAAAGCCGGTCGTTTACCCATTTTTCAATCTCAGACTTCTTAAACCGCCACACCGTGCCGATTTTGCCTGACGGAATCTCGCCTTTCTGCGCCCAGTCATACACCGTCCGCTCGGAAACGCGCAGGTACTTTGCAACTTCTTCTATAGTTAAAATGTCATCATCCACATGAAACTCCTTGAAATGACTTCAGCTTTTAATAAAATACCAATCAATAGCATCATATTGCATTGTTTTCATTATTCTGTCAAGTATTAGAAGCCGTTTCCAGTTCATGTACAAAAAACTTTTATTTTGCAAGCTCATGCAGAGAATCAAACGGGTACAGCTTTGCAACAGTTGTATGTACAGCCGTTGCGGCCGTATTGCCAAACCATACCGGCACATCCCCTGCGGCAAACTCAGAAATAACCTGTCTGCACGCGCCGCACGGTCCCACCGGATAATCCGCAGCCGGAGCAGCAATCGCAATCGCTGTAATTGTACGGTAACCGGCCGACACGGCGGCAAAAATCGCGGAACGCTCGGCGCAGTTTGACAGGCCGAACGAGCGGTTTTCTATATTGGCGCCGGTAAACACAGTGCCGTCATCTGTCATCACGGCGGCTCCCACCGGAAAATGCGAATACGGGGAATATGAATGGGCCGCCGCCTGCAGCGCCTGTTCGTACAGCGCGGACAATACACTATCCTGCATAAAAACTCCTTACCTATTTAAACAGTTTGACCTAGACATCGTTTTAGGGTATCATAGCATACAATATATGAAAATGAAACAAAAATCACGTCCGATAAAGTGGGTGATTCTCTGCCTTGTGCTGTGTATCGTGTATTTTTTTATTTCGTCCCGTCCGCTTGGCTCCGAACTGCAGTTTATACCGCAGTGGACCATCCAGGTAACGTCGCGCAGCGCGTACGGAGATCCGGCGGGTATGGAACACACCGGCTATATACCGTTCAAGCTCGGACAGAACATGGGCTATGTATCGCCTGACGGCATGATTTACAATATGACAAGTTTTCCATTCAAAGCGGCTATTTCTCCGTACTACTACGCAAGCTACGGTTCAGACGCTTCGCAAATACCGTTTTACGCGGCAGACGGAACGGAACACGGCATAATAAACGGCACCGGTTTTCCCTATTTCAGCGATAATTTTATCTACCTGTTTCATCCGGGCGGAAACAGCGTTGCCGAGTACGATCAGACAGGCAGCCTGCTCTGGCAGTTTGACGGTATAACGCCGATTCTTGCGTTTTCTGCGTCGCAGGCAGGCGCTGTCATTGGTTTTGCAGACGGCATTGTCGCCGCGTTTGATCACGCCGGAAAGCAAATCACGCAGTTTGAGCCGGGCGGAAGCGATTACAGCATTATCCTTGGCGCCGCAATTTCAGATTCAGGCGAATATATCGCCTGTGTGTCAGGGATTCAGAAACAGCGGTTTGTTCTTACACGCCAGACCGGCTCAATAGCAAAAATCGTGTTTCATGAGTTTCTGCCGCAGGATCAGTACACGCCCGTTTTTATCATGTTTTCGCAGGATGAAGACACCGTGTATTTTAACTATCACGACGGTCTTGGTGTTCTTTCGTGTACGGACGGACAGTTCCGGCATCTGCCGGTACAGGGGCAGATACTCGGTATCGTAGAGTTCAAAGAGCAGGATTTGCTCTTTGCGCTTTCTTACGAAGACGGTCAGTATCACGTGTATACTATAGAAAAAGAAGCAAATTTAATCGGCAAGTTCTCATTTGCCGCGTCGGCGGCATGTATCGCCGGAGACGGCAGCAGCTTATATATCGGCCGCGACACTTCTATATCGCGGCTTGATATTCAGCGCCGATAGGACATGGATAAACAGCATGAAGCATATACACATAACACGATACCGCAGTATTCTTACGGCAGCTGCCATTGCCGCTGTCTTCTGCATGGCGTCTGCGGCGTTTGACTGGCCGCAGTCAGTCGAAACAGATACGCCGCTCTATGCGATTTTTGGACAGCCCGCAGGCGATACTATCAGCACCGCTGTCATTTTTTCGGAACCGGGAACGGTACGAGCCGCAGGCGAAGGCAAAATCCTTGCGGTTGTCAATAACGACGCGCGAAGCGACGCGTGGTTTCCCTCCGCGCTTGGCAACATGGTGCTTGTCGTACACCCTGACAACATGCTTTCCGTATACGGAAGTCTTGATGAAATCACGGCAGACGCAAGCCAGCCCGTTACCGCAGAAACCGTTCTGGGAACTTCAGGCACGTCGGGATGGCAAAGCGGCACTAATTCGCTGATATTTCAGGTTATCGACCTTGAGCAGCGGGTGATTATTAATCCGTCGCTGCTGCTGCCTTCTATTGAACAGCAGGAACGGCGCATTACGCCCGGCGCCATTTATTTAGTAAACGAAGCCGGCACCGAATATGAAGCGCGTTCATCACAGGCGATTGCCGCAGGCACATACCGCATTTACCGCGATATAGAAAACGGCACCATGCCGTACTCGACAACGCTCACGGTGAACGGCGCGATTGCGGAATCTCTTGTGTATAATTCCATATCGCTTAACCGCGATGCACTTGTTATTATTGGTAAAAATTACTACACGGCGGACAAGCTTTATCCAACGCCTGACCGGCAGTTTCTTGGCGAAATAACGCTTACACGGGGCAGAAACATACTCGCGGTAACGACCGGCAATATGGAAGGTACTGAAGCAACGATTACCTATACGCTGCAGGTCTGGTAGGGTTTTATTTTTGAACAGGTACGCATATACAGAAATTAAAAACTTTGCTGTCATTGCCGGCATATCGCTGTTTTTCACCGCAATCCTGGCAGGCGCACTGCTGTTTCTCTACGCACAGACAAAAAACAGCCGGACATTTGCAGAGCGCATTGAGCTTTTGCCGCAGGAAATTATTCCCTGCGGCTTTACGATAACAGATAAACAGGATTTATTGCTCACTATCCGAATAGATTTTTATAATCGGGCGCATCAAACCGCCGCGTCCCGGACGGTTATACTGCAGGGGCAGGAATTGTTTTTCACTTTTGCCGAACTCAGCGTACAGGGAACAGACCGCAGGCTGATTTTTCCGGTATCCCTGTATTCAGACCTGATTCCCGAAACGAACGCCATACCGCTGTACGGCGCGTATACCGGCGTTTCAGGAGAGCCGGTTATATATACGGGTTTTCCATTTTCAGACCAGGCGTCAAAAAGCACGCTGCGCGATTTGTTCGCGTCGGTGCAGTCGGGAGCAAACCAGTTTTGCACCAGCGGGACGATCGGCGTGCGGAACCTTACCGAAGCAGTCCGCTATAACTGGGTCTACAATATGGAAACGCATACAATCGGCTTGCAATAAAAAAGCCCGGCATGTACGGTACGCCGCCGGGAAGCGCACGCCGCTTTTACGGAACGGTCTTCAGCTTTCGCGTTCCGCTCAAAGCCGTACGGCGGCAGCGGCTTCCGCACCGTTTTGTTACGCCCGTAGAAAGGCAGACTTAAAGTCTTCGTACATGCCGAACGTAACTTTTAAAATATCTTCCAAATCCTCATACGTTTTGATAATCGGCTTTTTGATTCTGCAGCTGGCGCCGATAAGTCTCCGTGAATATATATCAATCGATTGTCTGCCGACATTCTTTCTGCACTAACTGTATCAGATATTTCTTTGTATCTCCTGATGAAGTCGATGGCGAACAGCGCTTTTGGGATTCTTGGATGTAATCCTGTCATAGCGTTTTATCATAAAATAAAAGTCTTGCCGGCTGCAAAGAGCAGACGGCAAGACTCAAGCTGTTTGAATCGCGTATTGTCTTAACTAACGCGAGTTATTGCACGCCGACATACGGCCATGCATACACACATCCAAGTTAAGCCTGTATATATATGTATGCACATTTACTCTCCATATAAATGCTCAAACTCGTGCATTTTAGCCATGGCGCGTTCTTTGCAGGTTCCGCAGCCTGTCCCGATTTTTGTGCGGGCCTGCAGCTGTTCCCACGTCCGGTCTCCGGCTTTATACGCTTCTTCAAGATCTTTATCCGTTACGTTTAAGCACGCGCAGATTACCTCGTGCTGCTCCTGACCGGCAAGCGGCGGGCGCCCCTGCTTTTCAAGGTAATCGTCAATCGCTGCACGCAGCGCTTTGTCGCCCAGCACTGAGCAGTGAATCTTCTGCGCCGGAAGCCCGCCCAGCTTTGCAACGATATCCTGCGGGCGAAGCTTATACGCATCTTCTATTTTCATGCCCTTTATCGCTTCGGACAAAATAGACGTAGACGCGATAGCACTTGCGCAGCCGTATGTTTTCCACCGCACATCGGTAATCACATCATCCGCAATACGCAGCAGAATCAGCATCTGATCTCCGCATTTAATATTGCCGACAATACCGCGCGCATCATGCGGCCATGAGTCTTCTGCCTCCAAAAGCACATTTTTAGGGTTCATAAAGTGTTCTTTTACAGTATCTGAATATAACCAATCTTCCATAATAATTCCTTACTCTCGTGTATCTGCGTGTTACTGCGCTTTTACGGTAGACATTCTGCGCAGATTTTCTATAACCGGCGGAAACTTATCGAGAATATAATCGACATCTGCTTCCGTGTTGTATTTGCCAAAACTGAATCTGATAGAACCGTGCGCAAGCTCAGGCCCAAGACCGATGGCCATAAGCACATGCGACGGCTCAAGACTGCCCGACGCGCACGCAGAGCCCGTCGATACGTCTACGCCAAGCAAATCGAGGTGCAGCAGAATCGCCTCTCCCTCCGCGCCGGGGAACGACACGTCAAGCGTATTAGGCAAAACCTGCTCAGGATGGCCGTTTATGCGTATATTGGGAATACGCGCCATAAGCCCGTCGCGCAGCTTAGTGCGCAGCGCTTTTGTGTGCGCCGCATAGCTGTCAAGTCCTTTCAGCGCAAGTTCTGCTGCAAGCCCATATGCGGCAATCGCAGGCCCGTTGTATGTTCCTGCGCGAAAGCCATGCTCCTGATGCCCGCCGCGGATAAACGGCTCAAGCGGCGCGTTCTTTTTTACGAACAATGCGCCAACCCCTTTCGGCCCGTATATCTTATGGCACGAAAAAGTTGCGTAATCAACATCCCAATCGGCAAGATCGATCGGTATCTTTCCCGCTGCCTGCACGGCATCGGTATGAAACAAAGCGCCGGCCGCGTGCGCCCTGCTGCACAGCGATTTTATATGCTGAATCGTGCCTATTTCGTTATTGGCCGTCATAACAGACACAAGCAGCGGCTGTTTTAACAAAGCCGCGTCAAATTCACGATCACGCACAACGCCGTATTCATCTACCGGCACGTATATTACTTCAAGGCCAAACTGCGATGCAAGCCGTTTTGACGACTCCATAACGCACGGATGCTCTATCTGCGTCGTAACAATAACCGAGCGGCCTTTCTTTTTTGCAAGTTCCGCCATCGTATTGAATACGGTATTGTTTGATTCAGAGCCGCCGGAAGTAAAAATAATTTCCTCCGACTGTACATGGGCGAGCGCCGCTACCTGCGCCCGCGCCGTCTCTATGTCTTTTGCAGCAAGCCTGCCGTCTTCATGCAGACTTGAACCGTTAGCGTACCTGTCCAGTTCTTTTACATAAAAGTCCCGAACCTCCGGTGAAAGCGGAGTGGTCGCGTTGTAATCGAGATAAATTCGCTTACTCATAAATTCCTCGTGTAATAACACCGCCTCCTAATATTATGTGATTGTAATATACTACAGCGGACTGTCCTGGCGCAACAGCCCGCTGAACCGTATCAAATGTGATCCGCCATGTGTTCTGCGTAAGCGGTGCAATAACCGCATCTGCCGGTTCAGACGCCAAACGTATCTTTACCTTCGCGCGGATTGGCGTTTTTGGCGCACAGTCTCCTGCCCATACCCAGTTATCAGCTTCAAGCGCGCGGCACAGCAGTCCGTCATTACCGCACAGTTCAATGCGGTTGTGCACCGCATCTATCGAACGCACATACAGCGGATGTTTTGCACTCACTCCCAGCCCTCTGCGCTGCCCGACAGTATAATACTGTATGCCGCGATGTTTTCCCAGCACGGTGCCGTCCGACAAAATAAAATCGCCTTGCTGCGCAGGCATATCCGAAAAAAGCGACTCAAAACACTCAGGCGGAACAAAATCCTGACTTTCCTTCTGTTCCGCAGCAGCAAGCCCCCGTTCCCGCGCAAGCTCATACACCTGCTGCTTAGTCATGCCGGAAAACACAAAACGAACCGTTTTCAGCACATGCTGCGGTATGCGGTATAAAAAGTAGCTCTGATCTTTTCTCGCGTCAGAACCTTCCGCAAGCAGTATCGGCCGCTCTTCACCATCGGCTTCGGTACAGACCGCAGACTCTTTCTGTTCAGCGGGAGCGAGTTCCGTATACAGTTTTGCAATCGATTCAGCAGGCCGAACAAGCCGCGCATAGTGGCCGGTACAGAAATAATCAAACGCAATACCCTGCTTTTTGGCGCGGCTGATAAGTATGCCAAACTTTATCTCCGGATTGCACTGAATACAGGGATTCGGCGTCCTTCCGCTGCGGTATTCTGCTTTAAAATACTCAAGCACAGAGTCTCGATACTCATCCTGCACATCAATTACATGATAATCGATATTGTGCTCCGCGCAGAATTCACGGCAGCGCTCAATTGACTCGAGCTCGTCAGGGCCGTAACAGCCGCCGGTTCCCTGCTCAAGGCCAAAGCTGCTGCCGCCGTCCCATTTTGCCATTGTGAGCCCGACAACAGTACAGCCGCGTTCCTGAAGCAGCAAGGCAGCAAGGGTCGAATCCACGCCTCCGGACATGCCAACCGCAATCGTGGAACCTGCCGGCGGCAATCCAACTGTCTCAAACTGCATGAACGTACTATAGCGTACTTTTTGCGTTTATGCAAACAATCGTGATACAAACACGGCGCCGATATGCCGGTACAGCCTGTCCCGACATTCAGCGCTGCAGCCGGATAATAGCAGTATCGGAGATATTTTCATAAAATCAAAATTCTGTGTAAAAAAGTAAAAAAAAGACTATTTTTGCAG